>JBEKKG010000070.1:0-14080 GCA_050010835.1 Planctomycetota bacterium | reverse complement strand
TTCATCAGGTTGTCTATGTTCCCCCTGAAGCCCGCCCCCAGGGCGGCCGCGTGGGCCTCCTTCCAGGCCTTGCCCGCCGCCCTTGCCGCGCCTGCGGCCACGATGATCCTGGCCTTGATTTCCGGCTTGTACCGCTTTGCCAATTTCAGCATCGTCGTCCCCCTCCTTGGGAAAAGGGGGGATGGTACGGGGCGGGCGCGGCGGAGTCAAGGCACTGCGAAGGCGAACCCGCAGGCGGCAAGACCCGGCAGGAACGCTTTGCATGGAGGACGGCGGCGCCTACAATGCCGCGGAACCGGGCCGCCGGGGCGGCTCGGGGCGGCCAGTCCGAGGAATCCCGGCTGACAGCGCAACCGGCGCGGATGCACGCCATGAAGATGCGGCTGACGGTGCGAGGCATTGCTATGGTGTTGGTGGCCGGGGGTTCAATGGCCTGCCGCGGCGGCGCAGGCGGCGCGTTCGATCTTCCGGCTGCCGTCGCCCGGTCGCAGGCCAGCACCGGCGACACGGCGCGCCTGGGGCACGCGCTCGCCAAGGCGCGGCGCGGCGAAGCGGTGACCATCGGCGTCATCGGCGGATCAATCACGCAGGGCGCCGCGGCGACCAAGGCGGAATTCCGCTACGGCGACCGAATTTCGAAATGGTGGCGCGACACGTTCCCCAAGGCCACGGTCGAATTCGTTAATGCCGGCATCGGTGCGACCGGATCCAACTTCGGCGCGCTGCGCGTGCAGCGGGACCTGTTGGCAAGGAACCCTGACGTCGTGATCGTAGAGTACGGCGTCAATGACGGCAACGATAAAGGTTGCGCGGAGACGCTGGAAGGCGTCGTGCGCCAAATCCTCAGACAGCCGAACCATCCGGCCGTCCTGCTGCTGTTCATGATGCACCAGGGCGGCGGCAACGCCCAGGAATGGCACGGCAAGGTGGGCAAGCACTATGGCCTGCCGATGGTGAGCCTGCGCGACGCGCTGTGGCCGGAGATCAAGGCCGGGCGGCTGAGGTGGGAGGAGGTCGTAGCCGATACCGTGCATCCCAACGACCGCGGCCACGACTATGCGGCGCAGTTCGTCATTGCGGCGATGGGGCAGGCGCTCAAGGCCCTTCCCGCTGACGACGGGCTGCCGGCGATCAAGCCGCTCCCCGCGCCGCTGATCAGCGACTTGTTCGAGCACGCGGCGCTTTACGAAGCCGCGGCGCTCAAGCCCGTAAGCAACGAGGGCTGGATGCTCGACGCACAAGCACAATGCTGGAAGAGCGACAAGCCGGGCAGCGTGATCGAGTTCGAGGTCGAAGGCAACGTGATCCTGATGATGCACTTCATCATCAAGGGGCCGATGGGCATGGCCAGCGTGCGCGTTGACGACAAGCCGCCGTTGACGAAGGACGGGTGGTTCGACCAGACGTGGGGCGGCTACCGCAATACATGCGAATTGGCGCGCGACCTGGGGCCGGGGCCACACCGCGTGCGATTGGAGTTGCTGGACAAGAAGGCAGCAGGCAGCACAGGGAACGAATTCAGGCTGCTGGGCTTCGGCGCCGCCGGCAAGTGACGCGCAGGGACGCCAAGGTGCGCGATTACATGGTTCAGGCGGTTCTGGCGCGCACGCCCCAAATCTTTCAAGGTCGCAAGCCCCGCGGCGCGCCGAACCCGCAGGCGACGGCGTTTCCTCAGTTCGTCCCCGGCTCCTGAGCGCCCGGTTGCTTCGCCAGGAACGCCGCCTCGAGCGCCTCCCGAACCAGTTCGACATAGGGCACATGCCGGCATTCGTGGACTGACCTGCGCCGAGCGGCGTCCTTGATCCTCTCCAACAGATTGAGCGGCAGGTGCAGGTTCGTTGAAACGGACGGGCGCTTCGGTTCGTGCATGTTCTCCTCCTCCATATTGCCTAGCTCCTGAACGTCGTCTTGCTTCCCTGCATCCATAATACAGGAAGGAGAGGGCGTACCCTTCATCGCACCTTTGGGAAGCTGATGCACGGGACGTTGCGCCATTTGCGTCGTGCCGTTTACCGAACGGATGACCGGCTGGCAACGACCTACAGGAACGGGTAGTGGCGGCACCGGTCTTGAACAGCCGAGACCGGTGACACCCGCCAACAGGCTTCCGCCAAGAAAATTTCGTGTGCGTCCCTGGAACCGCTGATTTTTTTGAGAACATAAGTCCTGATGTTCTCTGTGGTTAACAGTCATTGTTGGAACCACCGTACATTTTTATTTGATTCTGCACTTGACAACGATGGTCTACAATCGTATTATATTATAGTGGATGTGTTGTTTTTGGATGGGATGGTTTGACGCAACCTCGGGTTGAACGGGAACCCCAGAGACACAGAAGCACAGAGGAAGGACTTTGGATCCTTGAAGAATCGTAACCGTTCACTCAGAACCGCGACCGCAACAGTAGGACAGGCTTTCCAGCCTGTCCGGACAGCCTGGAAAGGCTGTCCCACCCCTGCGGGGACACGCCGCTCTTCCAGTAGTAAGAATAGTAAAATTACCAAAGAGATTTTGCGCTTTGGTAACGCCCAAGGTGCAGCGGCAAAGCCATTCCGCCCGGCGGTCGTAATCATCAGGCAACTCTTGGATAAGGCCCTCGCCGAAGCCCTTCAATCCGTGCGCTCCAAGGATGCGGCAGTTGACGCCACTTCATTGGTAAAGCTCTTCGGACTCTACGCAAGAGGCCTGCAAACACTGCGCAGAAAGTGAGCAATCATGCGACAGAACGTTTCAAAATATGACTGCCTTCCGTACTGGTTAGTCTCTCATAACGTCTTGTCCATAACTCGCTTACATGAATAAAACAGGCTCAAAACCAATCTCTTGCGGGGAGAGGGCCGGAGTGAGCGAAGCCCCGGCCTGTCGGGACTGGGTGAGGGGCAATGTTGACGTCTCAGTCACCCCCTCACCCGCCGCGCCTGCGGCGCGTCACGCTCTCCCAACAGGGGAGAGGGAACGGCCCACAGTTGCGGTCGTGCCCCCCTCAAAGGCTCAAGCCGATTGTTGCATTGCCTCTGGCTTGCGCGGGGTATATACACAGACAGTTCTGGGTTTGGTTCGTGGTTTCGGCAACAGGCACGGGCGGAACGCCCGTGCTACAACAGGAGGCATTAGAATGAACTGCACACTCACCGCAATCCTCTGCGTGGCATTCCTGGCGTCTTGGGCTGTCGCAGCGGACGCAGCAGCCCAGAAAGTCCCGGTGATTCTGGACACCGACATCGGCGATGACATTGACGACACCTGGGCGCTGGTAATGCTGCTCAAAAGCCCGCAGTTCGATCTCAAGCTCGTCACCACCACCTTCGGCAAAGCTGAATACCGCGCCAAGATCATTGCCAAAATCCTCACGCTGGCGCGGCGTACCGACGTGGCGGTCGGCTTAGGCGCAGGCGGGCGCGCCGGCGTGGGCGGCCAGGAGCCGTGGGTCAAGGACTACGACCTGAAAAGCTATGCCGGCAAAGTCCACGAAGACGGCGTGCAGGCCCTGATTGACACGCTGAATGCGTCGCCCCAGACCATGACTCTCATTTCCATCGGACCCTCGACCACGGTTGCGGCGGCCCTGACGAAAGAGCCGGCGATAGCTTCCAAGGCCGTTTTTTGCGGCATGCAAGGTGCCGTCCGCAAAGGCTACAATGGCGGCGCGGTCTGTCCCGAATGGAATGTGAAAGCCAACATCCCAGCCGGCAAGAAGGTGCTCCTGGCCCCCTGGAAGCAGACCCTCATCACGCCCCTGGATACCTGCGGCCTGGTGAAGCTCTCCGGCCCGCTTTTCCAGACGCTCTGCGCCAGCAACGACGAACTGGTCAAGGTCCTGCTGGAGAACTACCGCATCTGGGCCAAGAAGGCGCAGTTGAGCGAGCTCAAGGAAAGCAGCGTGCTCTTCGATACCGTTGCCGTGTACCTCGCCCGCCCCGAAGCCAAGCCGCTCATGGAGATCGAGGATCTGAACATCACCGTGACAGACGCCGGCGTCACCGCGATTGATCCCGCGGGCGTAAAGATGAGCGTGGCCACCTCATGGAAGGACTTGGAAGGATACCGCGGCCTGCTGGTGCAGGTGCTGCAGCAGCCGGTGGTGAGTGGCAAGTGAGGTGCGAGGTGCGAGGGGTGAGGGGCGAGGGGCGAGGGATGAGATCGAGGCGCTTCACGCGATCTGAAGTTCGGCTACGCGGCGCACACCGGGAATCCTGCCGCTGGTCAGCTCTTCGTAGATATCCCGGAGGTTCTCCTGCAATTCCTTTCGCGTGGTTCCCTGGGTCATGTAATCAGGGAATTCCTCAAGGTAACCCAACCACATGTCCTCGTCCCGCCAATAGACGTATCTTGCCCTCTTCATACTCATATCATAACCGCGGAACGCCTTCGCGCAACCCTGCCTTCCTATTTTCTTGGCTAGTACATCCTGGTCAGCGCCGCGCCAGGGTAGTACTTGCCGAGGACCTGAGCGTAGTTGAAACCTGCCTGCGCCATGCCTTGGGAGCCATACTGGCACAAGCCCACGCCGTGGCCATACCCGCCACCGGAAATCTCCAGTGCCGGGCCGGTGTCGGCAACGCGTTCGATGAGCAGCGATTTCAGCTCGCGCGCGCCGGCCAGCAGGCGGAATTGGTTGCCGGGCAGATGCATCAAGCCCCCGCTGTAGCACAAGCTCACCTGGTTCGCGCGCGTCAGTGGCGGCAGCGGCGCTCCCGCGGCATCCAGGAATTCGAGGCTCTGGAGCTGCGCGCCCTTGGGCCAGGAAGTCCCCGGCGTGGCCGCCGACAGTTTTTGTTCGAGCGCGGCCTTGTCCAGAAGCATCTTCCAGCGGAACGCCGGGCTATTCTGGCAGAACGAGCAGGGCACGCCCGACAGCGGTTTGATGTTGGCCTGCTCTGGGAAGACGTTGCGCGCCGGCTCGGTATGCCCGCCGCAGGAGGAATGGAAGTACGCCGAGAACAGTGCGCCGTTGTACGTCAGCACCAGGCCGCGGGTGGCGTTGACCGCAGAACTGAGGATGGTGTTGCCACGATAACCCGCCTTGAAGACCTGGCTTTGCACCGTGCTTTCCACATCATAAGCTTCGGTGGCGCTCCTCTTGAGTTGATAGAACGCGTAGCTGCGGCTGGCGATGGCCTGGGCTTTGAGCGCTTCAGGATGCCAGCGCTCGAAGGGCACCTCGCCCGCCAGAACGCCGAGCAGATACTCTTCAAGGTCCAACTGGGCGACAACGCGCAGCGCCGTTTCCGTAGCGGGCCGGATGAGGATAACGGGCGCCAAGTCCTGGCCATTGAGGCGCAACGTGTCGGCCGGAGAAAGGCTTTCAATCCTCAAGGCGTGTTCAGCGGACGAGCTGCCCTCGATGAGCAGCCCGCTGGGGCCGGCGAGAACCTGGACGCCGGCGTTGGGGGCCAGACGGCGGATTTCCCGGCCGCTGTCGCCGAGAATGCGCGCCTCCGCCGCTCCGGCGGCGATCTGGGCACGCGCGTCCTTAAGGACGGCGACACGGATGGCCGGGGCGCCTTGGGCCAGGGTCTGGGCATCGTGGGTCGGCAAAGGCGCCACGCTGGCCTCGGTGCTCCGCACGCTCCCAGTCCCGGTGGCCGAGCGCTGGCCGGAATGGCAGGAGAGCAGGCCCGCCAATCCCGCGGCACAAAGCAGTAGGAAGCACAAGCGGCGCAGGGCGGCGGCGCGGCTTTCTACGGGCGGTCTTCCGAAGGTCCTTCTCTTCCGGGCCATGGGCAGGATCTCTGTGTGGCGCTTCGCGGGAGCGCGAAGTTCCACTATCTGTATCGGCAGGAATCAGGCGGGGGAAGAGAGATTCGCGGAGGGGACCGTAACTCAACACATGAGGACACAGAGGACGCAGAGGTGATTTGTACGAACAGCTTTGCTGTTGTTCCCATTGTTTTCTCCTCTGTGTCCTCTGCGCCCTCTGTGTTGAATGAGTGGTGAGAGTTGAGTAATCCCAGCCGGCAGGCGTGACTTTCCGCGGCTGGGGTGGTAAGATGAAGAAGAGTTGGAGCGCGGCAAGGACTGGAATCGGCAACCATGTGCTCAGGCAAACACAGCAAGCACCTTCGCGGTTTCACCCTGACCGAAGTTGTGGTGGTCATGGGCATCGTGGGTATACTGATGTCGCTGATTTTCCCAACGCTGGCGGAGGCGCACAAGCAGGCGAACCTGGCCCAATGCACCAGTAATCTGCACCTGATCAGCCAGGCCCTGCAAATGTATAACGTTGACCACACGGGCGCCTATTCGAGCTACGCGGGCGTCAATGCTGGAGGCAACACAGTGATCGCGCCCCGCTTGGCCAACGCCTATGAAAGCTACCCTGACCGCCTGACACATCTGAAGGATCTGGGATACGTAGGCGACCCGCGGATCTTTGTCTGCCCCGCGGACTACACCCACGCCACCAAGGACCCGGCCACGGGCAGGTCTGGGCTCAAGCCCTATTACTCCGCCACGATTCCTGCCAATGACTACTCACAAAACCCAGACTTCGCGGAACGGGACCCCCCTGAAAACCCCAGCGACTGGTTGCGCTGCCCGGACGGCTCAATAGTGCGGACCTACAACTGCTCGTACATCTATGAGTTCAGCACGCGGCCGGCCGAGAGTTATTCCCGCACCATGGACGGGGACGGCAATTTGACGGTCTCCTGGGGGGGCAACTCGGGCTGGCCTTCGGACACCCTGGTAAGCTGGTACGGAGACGATCGCTGGCAGAATGACCCCACCGGCTACACGGACGATCCGAGCGTCTATGAGGGCGTAACGGAAGTGGACAGCGGCTGGCTGGTCCAGCCGGCAAACCCGATTGATCTGGACCGCGATGGGAACGGCATCATCACCTGGCAAGAAGCCAAATTCGGCCAACTGAACAATGGGGACTCCTATAACACCGGCCTCTCCGGGCCCGGCGACAACAACATTCCCGCATCCTGGTCGAGTGATCCCTACGATACGATTAACTTCGTTGATCCTACCATGATGCAACGGAACTACCCGCGCGCGTGGATGCCTATTGTCCGTTGCTTCTGGCACGTCCCGGCGGAACTGGTGGATTCACAGGACACGGAGTCTGTTCTCAACCTGGCTGTTGACGGCAACGTATTCTACTCTTCGCCCGGCTGGGAACAAACCGCCTGGAAGTACGGGAAGGTAGCTTCAGGGTTCTGGTAGCGGGTGCGGGGGATTGGGGCGGCTACTTCCCCGCGGTCTGCAACTCGATTCTTGGGACTGGCGTGGCGACAATTTGCCACCAGCGGCGCAACGAGTCCAGAACGATCACGGCCACCAGCGCAAGCATGATCACCGCCAGCACGCAGACCAGCCACCACATGAAGAGCTGTTTGTCCGCCTTCGCCATGTCCGCCGTGAGCATAGTCTGGGAGGCGACTTTGGCTTGCAGTTTGTCAATCTCCGCCAGCCAGTTGCGCACACTCATAACGCCCGCCGTGAAGGTTGTTGTGACCAGGAACGCGAATGGAATGGCCGTGAGCAGCGCGTAGCGGCGCTTGGGCGCGTGCAGCAGCAGGTAGGTCGTGCCGACGGCCAGGGCCGTGGCCGCGAGGAGCTGGTTGGTGATGCCCAGCATGTTCCACAGGGTCTCCAAGTCGCCGCGGTAGAGCAGGTAGCCCCACAGGAAACAAACCAGCAGGCTCATGCCCACATTCACGGGCCAGTTGACCTTGCGCTTGAGCGGGTTCTTGCCGCCGGCCGCGGGCTTGGCGCCGCCGCAGCCCGCCGGCTCGATCTCGGCCCCCTGTCCGGCGCCCGCACACAGTTCCGGCTCGGGCACAATCTCCCCACCGAACCCCGCCAGCGTTTCCTGGAAGACAAAACGCGCCACGCGCGTGCCGGTTTCCAGCAGCGTCAGGATGAACAGCGCCTCGAACATGATGACGAAGTGATACCAGTAGGACATCATGGTCTTCATGCCGGGCAAATCGGCGAAAACCTTGGCCATGCCGACGGCCAGCGTAACCGCGCCGCCCACGCGGCCCTCCAGTCCTCCGACAACCTCACCCTTCTCAGTGGTGCGCTTCTCCTCGTGCGTGCCCTGTTCCAGAGCGGCCAGTTCCTTGGGCGCCAGATCCCAGTTGGGCACCCTCTCCCTGGCCGCGGCGAGCTTGGCCTTGTCCGCATTGATGGCGAAGTAGTCCCCCGGTTCCAGGGAGCACGCGGCCACCAGCGCCATCACGGCCACCACGCTTTCCAGGACCATCGCGCCGTAGCCCAGCATGCGGATGTCGGATTCCTTGGAAACCATCTTGGGGGTGGTGCCGGAAGCCACCAGCGAGTGGAACCCGGAGATTGCGCCGCACATCACCACGATGCACAGAAAAGGCCAGACCGGCCCGTGGATCACCGGGCCGCCTCCGTTAAGGAACGGCGTGGTCGCCGGCATCTTGAGCACGGGGTGCGCCACGAAAATGCCCACGGCGAGCACCACGATCACGCCTATCTTCATGTAGGAACTCAAGTAGTCCCGCGGGCACATCAGGAGCCAGACCGGCAGGATCGAGGCCGCGGCGGCATAGCACGGGAGGATTATGGACAACGTCTGCTTGCTGAAAGTGAGACCCCCGCCCAGCCCGCTCTCGGCGAACGGTTTGCCCAGGAAAACGCCGAGCAGCACGATGGTGACGCCGACCACGGATGCTTCCGCAATATGCCCCGGGCGGATCTTGTACATCCACAGCCCCGTCAGCAGCGCGGCGGGAATCGTGACGATGATGGTGAACACGCCCCAGGGACTCCCGGACAGCGCGTTGACCACCACCGTGGCCACGCTTGCCAGCGTGACTACCACAATGAACAGCATGGCCACGGACGCGATCGCTCCGGACACAGGCCCAATCGTGCGGCGCGCCAGCTTGGGCAGCGACATCCCGTCCTCGCGCACCGAGGCCCAGAGGATCACAAAATCATGCACCGCGCCGGCCAGGCACGCGCCCACGACCAGCCAGATGAAACCCGGAAAATAGCCCCACTGCGCGGCCAGCACCGGGCCGACCAGGGGACCGGGGCCGGCAATCGCCGCGAAGTGCACCCCGAACAGGACGTACTTGTTGGTGGGGTGGTAGTCCACGTCGTCCCGGAGCCGATGCGCGGGCGTGGCGCGGCGGTCGTCCAGCACCGCGACTTTGGCCGCCAGAAACGCCCCGTAATAGCGGTACGCCACCGCGGCCGCCGCCAGCACGCCGAACACCAGCCAGAGAGAATTCATGCACCGCTCCTCGTGACAAACACCCTCCCCTAAAGGCCTCTTATGACATTCTATACCGCGCGCGGGCTAAGTCTTGAGTTTTCTCACAAAAACGGCGAGGCCTTTTCATCGAGCGCCGAGGAGCGGCGGGCGCCTCGCCCGCCAGCCCACGGGCGAGGGCGTCCGTGGCTCCTTAACGTTGCAGGACTTTCTCAACACGACACTAAGCATCCTTTTCAAGATAGGCGTTGCTGACCGCTTTGAGACACACCCGGCCCAACTCCGGGTGCGTGCGTTCAACTACCGGAACCACCACTGCGCCTTCGCGCATATGATTCGCGCCCGGCCAGGTGGACGGCCCCTCTGCGCATTCCAACAGCTTGCGCGCACTGAATGGCCCTTGGTAAAGGACGGGAACCCAAGGACAGGGTATGTCAGCTCTGTTCAACCACCTGTCCTTGTCCAAGGCCGCAAATGCCGCAAAGAACACCTGCCCGGATTTCGCTCCATACTTCAGCTTTTGGACTTGGCCAAAAACTTCGCCATAGAGCACAATGCCTGGATTGGCTTTACAGGCAGCGCCTATCGCCGGACACTGCCTGAATGCCCGCCACCAGCAGTTCTTCTCATCTTCCTTCATCCAGTGTGTGCGAGAACCGGCGAACTGGCGGCATTCCCCTGTGGCGTCTTTGTCCCACACGTAGCGCGCACTTGCTCCGTGAATCTTCTCGGTAATGATTACTTCTTCACCTTCGACGAACACGTCGGGAAACCGTTGGAACGACTCGACATCGAACTTCGGCGAAAACAGGCCCGATGGCCCTTTATCGAACGTTCCGCCAGTTGAAACACTTTCCGGCGGCTCGTATCGTTCTATGCCCAAAGCCTGCATTACGTCCGCTCCGACCGGAACATCCTTCAATTCTGCCGGCAAGGGAATGAGTAATCCCTGGGACCACGCACCACGCAGGCGCTTCACCCGAATGCGTTCCCGTTCTTTCGTCCCCCCCGGTTTCTGTAGAAATGCAAAGGAGGGATGGCGCAGAGGGACTGTGTAATCGGGGGGAATGTAAACCGCCTTGTCTCCCTCGTGGAACTCGTTCTTGCCAACACAACATTGCCAGCCCCACACCTGCGTCAGGGCCATGCGTTCCACCGCAGGGTCAGGGTGCGGGGTCACCTTGCCAATCTGGACTACTTCAATCGCGTGTGTGCTCATTTTCCCTGTTCATCGCCTTGTCCTGCTTCCAAGTCGGAGTTATGGCAACTCCCCTTTCACCCGCCCCAGGTTTTCCCCCGCCGCTATCTCCTTCCCATCCGCCAGAATCCGCAGCCCCTTGCCCTTCTTGTAGTGCTCGCCAGTCTTGTCGTAGAGGATCGTAAGCGTGTGGCCGTGGTAGCACACGTTCTCCAGGCAAAAGTAGTCCCACGTGTCCGCGGGCACGAGCGGGTTGACCTCAACCGTCTTGCTGGCGAGCGGACGCAAGCCCACGAGTCCGCTGATCACGAGGTCACAGTAGGTCGAGTGGTTGTAATCCTTGCCCCGCTCCTCCCCGCCCTTCCCCGCATCCCAAGTGCCGTTCTTCCAGGACTTCAAGCGGGTGCGTGAAATCCAGTCGCCCGTCAGGGGATTGAGGTTCTCGTCTATCCACGGCACCACGCTGCCGTCGTCGCGCTTGAGCCGCTGGGACTTCGTGTAGATCTTCAGGGTGTCGAGGTAGTCCTTGCGGCTGACAGCGTCCTGCTCGTAGTTGTTGAGCAAGTTGGCCAGAGCGGTCAGCGTGACCGCCGTCGCGTACGGCCAACTCGGCCCGTTCCATTGGCACTCATGCCCCTGGTACGAGAGCGCAAACTTGGGATGGCGCTGTTCAGCCGTCGCAGGGCCGAAGGGCGCGTAGAAGCCCTTGGGATCCATGAGCTGCTTCCAGGCGGCGGACTTGTCAGCGTCGGGCAGGCTGAAGTACCACGGCGTGAAGCCGTGTTCCTCGCGCACATCCACCAGCGCAGTTCCTGCCGCTCCATCTTTGCCCCGCGGCAGGACCTTGAAGAACTGCGCCTCCTTGTCCCAGAGTTTCTCCTGCACAAGCTGCTTGAGGCGGGCCGCCTTGTCGCGATACGTCTTGGCCAGTTCGGCCTGGCCGGCGAGTTCCGCAATGTTCGCCATGGCCAGCGCGTCGCCGTACTGGTAGCTGTTGATCGTGGCACGATACCCATTGCCGCCGATGGACATCTCGCCGCCGTCGCGGTCGTCCGTCTGCCAGAAGAGGCCGCCGGCGTCGAGATGTTCCTTCTCCCAGGCCTCGTAATTCTTCACCAAGTCGGGCAACAGGTCCAGGGCCTGCTTCCGTTCGCCGGTAACGCAGTAGCGTTGCCACACTGAGTCTGCGATCCAGAACGAGTAACTCCGCACCCCGCCGCCCTGGCGCAGCCAGAAGGCGCCGTAGTCGTCCAGGAAACGCGGGTCGCTCAGCCAGCGCCCCTCGCGGAAATGATGTCCCGCGGCGCAGTTGATGGAGTTATGCTTGCCCGCCCAACTGACCTTAGGCAGGAACTCGGTGATGATGAAACCATCCGGCGTCTTCTTAAGGTGCTTGCGGTAGGTCCACCAGCGGAAGTAGTAGATTTCCTCAATGTCCTTGTCGGGACACTCCAGCAGCGGGATGTTGTCTTTCAGGAAATCCCAGGCCGCGGCATTGGCGAAGTGCTGCACGTACAGTTCGCGGTCATTCTGGTTGAACGCATCCACGTAATGCTTGAACGCCTCGGTCTTCAAGACCGCCGGGGCTGCGCGCACCGGAGCCTCATAAAAGCCCAGGTCTTCGCCTTCGTGAATGACCACGCCAATCTGCTCCAGACTGCCGTGGCGGCCGTTGTACCAAAGCAGCCATTTCTTGCCGTCGAAGACAGCGTACGGTTTGTAGCAGGCGTCATGGTCCCACTTGTTAAGTCCCGGCCGGATGATCGGGTTGGCAGGATGGCGCTGCCAGTTGGTGATTCCGTCCTTTGAGCGCGCCAGGCCGATCTGCGCGTGATCAACGTCGCGAAAGCCGATGTAGAACATCTGATACCAGCCACCACGTTTCTCCACCTGGCAGGCCGCGGCTCTATTGTTCTCCCACACGATCTTGGGATCGCCCGAGAAAACCGGGTTGTCCTCGCGCTTGGTCCACACCAGGCCATCAGGACTGGTGGCGTAGCCGATGGCATTCGGCTCATACTGTTCTCCGCCCGAGTACCACATGCGAAAGAGTTTGGCATCTGCGTCCCAAAGCACGCTGGGACACATGACGGCCACCTTCTCCCAGGGCTTCTCCGGCGCCAGAACGGACTTGTCGCTCATCCGTTTCCAAGTCTTGCCGTCCGGGCTGGTGGCATAGCCGATCGAGGAATGGCCCTTGGCCTGGCCGGTGTACCAGAGATGATAACCGTCGTCGCGCTTGAGGACACCGGGCCGGTTGATGTCGTCCTCCCAGCCGGTCTCGGTTCGCGGCCCCAACACGATCAGCGGGTCGCTCCACTGCATCCCGTCCTTGCTCTCCACCAGCGCCAGGCTCTTTTTCGGCCGCCAGGAAAGCCACATGCGGTAGGTGTCGTCTTCCTTCAGCACGCCAATGTCGAAACAGGTGCCGTGCTTGCCGCCGATAACGGGGTTGCCTTCGTACTTCACCCAGCCGCCGGCGGTCTCGGGCTGGTTGGGCGCGCTGTTCGGGGACATGGCTGGGACCTCCTTCGCGGGTTGGGGCCAGGGCTGCGGTATCAGCCCGCCGGCCTTGGCGTGAGCTGCCACGCGCTCGGCGGGCAGGACCTTGTCGTACACGGCCACCTCCGCGATCTGGCCGGACAGGAACTTGCCCTTCGAGAACGGATCTCCGCCAATCTGGATGGGCCGCTCATTCACGATCGCGCCGCCGCTGTCGTTGTTCTCCGCCGCCAGGCTGCCGTCAACGTAGAGCCGATTCTGGCCGGAGGCCGCGCGCGTCCAGACGGCGTGGTGCCACTGGCCGTCGTTCAAGCCCGGCGGCGAGATGGTGCGGATGTCCGTGCCGGGTTTGGGTCCCGTATACGCCAGCACGCAACCCTGGTTCTCCCCGGCCTTGGGCGAACCGGCAATGAGCGTCCAGTCGCTTGAGCCATCGCCTGGGGTGTCTTTGGTAACCAGCGAGGCGCTTCCGGGCCAGGTTGGCTGGTCCCACACTTGCGTTGTCTGAAACCAGCACTCGACCGTAATGCTGTTCAGGTCGAAGTCCTTGTGGTTTGGGATCTCGATGTAGGAACTCTTGCCGTCGAATTTCGCGGCCTTGCCGCGCCCGGCCACCACGCCCTCAGCCAGAGCCACGTTCTTCTTGTAAATTGCGGCATGGCCGCCCGTCTCATCCTTGGCTGTCGCGCCGTCGCTGCTGTCGTTGTCATTGAAGCGCCAGTAGCTCAGCGGCAAGTCCCGCAGGACTTCCGCGGGGTAATCGCCCGCCGCCCCGCGCAAGGCTCCCCCTCCCCTTGCGGGAGGGGGTAGGGGGAGGGCCGTTGCTGCCGGGGCCGGCGGGGACGCCGGCGCTACTGGGAGCGCGGGCGTCCCGCCCGCCACTGGGGGCGCTACTGCTGGAGCCGGCGGGGGCGCCGGCGCTACCTTGGTGCCTTCAATGCGGTAAAGGTGGCTGTCTGTGCGCAGGAAGAGTGCCCGCTCCAAGGCTGCCGGCGTCGCCACTACGGGGCCCGGGAGCGTATTCGCCGCCAGCCGCTCAAACTGCTTGCCGGCCTTGATCACAGCGGTATTTCCCTCCTGGCTGAAGAAATACACCCGGCCCGAGGCGAACAGTGGCGAGGCCAGATGAGGGCCACCGAGCCGCTCTTGCCAGTGTATCTTGCCGGTCTTGGCGTCGG
>JBEKKG010000069.1:0-17966 GCA_050010835.1 Planctomycetota bacterium | reverse complement strand
CGCTCCTGAGCACGCGGCGCTTCATCTCCACGGCAACGAGGTCCCCGGAGAGCGCGCCGCCAAGGTCTTCCGGCGCGATGAAAGTATCGTTACCGGGCGGATCACTGAGCAGGAACCCCATGCCGCCGCGCTTGACCTCAATGCGTCCGACGCGCGCGCCCTTGGGGGCAACAGGAGCCACGGGCGCCTTCGGCCGTGGCCGCTCAGCGGGCGAGGCGCCCGCCGCTCCGGAAATCTCGGGCGGCCGCGGGACAGGCACCTGTTTGCGCGCGACTTCGTCGCTCGCCGGCAGGCTGAATCTGCCCTTCCCCTCGAGGATCGTGCCGGACTTGGTTAATTCCTGCAAGAGTTGGCGAAAGGCGCGATAGTCCGCGTCGGGAACTCCCATAGCCCGCGCCAGGGCGCGCTTGCGCATGGGCGAGTAGTTCTCGTCGCCCAGGAGAGCGAGGAGTTGGGCAGTGGCGGCTTCGGCATCCATAGGAGCGTAATCCTGGTAGCGCGGGGGCCTTTGGAGTGCGGTCCCGATGGATCGGGGCCGCTTTCAGAGCGGCGCCAAGGCGCCGCACTCCAAAGCTTACGGCTCCAGTCTGATCTTGATGTTCTTGACCGGCGCCTTCGCCTTGTCGGTGAAGCGGATACAGCCCTGCCAGTTGTTCAGCTCGTTGATCACCTTGAAGACCAGCGTGTTGACGCCCTTATTCAGCGTCACGTTCTGTGCCTGGTCCTGGTCCTTGTCTACCGTGCGCGTCTCCGTGAACTTCACCAGTTCCTTCCCGTTCAGGTAGACCTTGCCCTGGTCGTTGCTGCCCATCTGGAGCGTCAGCCCCTTCATCTCTTCGTCGGCAACCAGGTACGCCACGGAATAGCCAATGCTTTGTTCCGTGATCTGCCCCAGAATTATGGCGTAGTCGAAGTAGTAATCCTTCGCCTTGATTTGCTTCCACGCCAATTCCTTCTTATTTGCTGTCGCCTTGTCTCCGGCTTTGGGCTGGATCTTGCCCTCGTCCTTGAGCTGCTGCTTGTCAATTTCCTCCGCGCCGTTGTTCTCGGCCTCCAGCGGGATCGGCGCCAGCACCAGCCAGTCGCGGATGAACCCCTCGTCGTCAGTCTTGAACTCCTCGGCGGCCAGCACCGCACTCGCAACCAGCAGCCCTGCCGACAGCCCCCAAAACATCGTTTTCATGGCTCCTCCTCCTGAGTTGACCGGACGCATTATCGCGGCCGAGCGCCCGCCGTCAAGGTGCGCGCGGCCAGGCAACCGCCGTCCGGGTGCATGTCAGTAAATGCGTGGGTAAATGCGTGGCCCAGAGCGTACCGCGGGCGTCCCGCCCGCCTTCGTCCTCGCGCCCTGCCGGCCTGCCACGGGCGGGCGGGACGCCCGCGGTACATTTGCTGACATGCACCCCCGCCGTCCCGCATTTTGCCAAATTGCGGGACGCAGGATAGAATGTCTCCATGAGCGCTCTTTCCGCAGCCGTGTTGCTTGTGATGGTGATGGGCCCCTTGGACAACATCCCGGTGTTCGAGGCCATACTCAAGGACTTCGCGGTGCGCAAGCGCAACTGGATCGTGCTGCGGGAACACCTGATCGCCTTGGCCGTGTTGGCGGTTTTCCTGTTCTGCGGGCGTTTCATTCTCGACATCTTCCAGATTGAAGGTTACGCGCTCTCAGTTGCGGGCGGGATCATCCTCTTCCTGATCGCGCTGCGGATGATCTTTGCCGAGCCAGGAGGCGTGTTTGGGCTGGTGCCGGGCGGCGAGCCGTTCATTGTGCCTCTGGCCGTGCCGTTCATCGCGGGTCCGTCCGCCATGACCACGGTGCTGTTACTGGCCACGCGCGAGCCTGCACGCTGGCCGGCATGGCTGCTGGCGCTGATGTGCGCATGGCTGGTGTCGCTGGTAATCCTGTTCTCAGCCACGACATTGAGCCGCCTGCTGGGCGAGCGCACGCTGGTGGCAATTCAAAGACTGGCAGGTTTGTTGTTGACGGCGGTGGCGGTGCAGATGTTCCTGGCCGGCATGCGGGAGTTCATGCAGCAAAAATAGCTCATCCAGAACCTGTTGCGTTTTTCAGGACACAGGTTATCCTAATGTTTTCCTGGAGGGGGTAGCGGAGAAACTATGGCATTCGACGCACGCCGGCGCCTTGCATTCGTAACCCTGTTCTGCGCTTCCGCCGCTTTGGGCTGGCTCTGTCCGCACGCCCGCGCCGGGGAACCGGCTGTTGCGACCGATCCGCCCGCGGTGCAGCAGGCCAAGGAAATGGTCCAGGCGCTGGGCGCGGACAGCTACGCCACGCGCCAGCAAGCGCGCAACACGCTGCTCCAACTGGGCCGCGCGGCCATTGAACCGCTGGAATACGCCGCTCAAGCCGAGGACCCCGAAGTGCGCGCGCGCGCGATAGAGATCCTGATCGCGTTACGCGGCCGCGGCTTCATGGGTTTGGGGCTTCAGGAGAGCGAGCCCGGCGAGGAAGAAGGTGGCGCGG
This sequence comes from Planctomycetota bacterium, assembly GCA_050010835.1. Classification (GTDB taxonomy): domain Bacteria; phylum Planctomycetota; class SZUA-567; order H5-PLA8; family H5-PLA8; genus JAPLOD01. Next base: position 15,478 of record JBEKKG010000069.1, on the reverse strand, counting down.
CGGGGGGCGCGGGACGCACTGCGGGGCGGCCGGTGGTCATGGCCAACCAGGTCGTGGCGGTTGAGCAGGATCCGTTATACAAAGCCTCCGGCATCACCAAGCCGTTCCCGGCGGAAACGGCCGGCATGCAAGCCGGCGACAAGATTCTCGCGGTTAACGACAGGCCGGTGTATGGGGTCAAGGACCTGATGCGTGAAGTGATCCTCATCGGGCCGGCGCGGGTGGCGGTGCTGCTGGTTGACCGCGGCGGCAAACACCTCCGCGTGTCTCTCACACTCACTCGCAACCCGCACCACTACAGGAGCAACGTGCTCAACGGCATCCCGGAGCGTGTGCTCGAAGGGCCGCCGCCCGTGGACCTGGAAAAAGAGGCGGAGCAGCAGAAGGCGCCGGAGAAACAGACGTAGTGTCGAGGCCGGTTTGAGCTGGCGCACGTTTTCCAGCGCAGAAATAAAATGCCGCGCGGAGGCCCAAGGCTATCAGGTCCGCGCGGCAGAGGCAGCTTGTTCTTCCGTTCTGAAGGCCTCAGCGCCCGACGCTGAAGAAGGCCTTTTTGCCCAGGTACTCCGCCCCACTGCCCAGTTCCTCCTCGATGCGGAGGAGTTCGTTGTACTTGCAGACGCGGTCGGTGCGGCTGGCCGAGCCGGTCTTGATCTGCCCGGCGTTGGTGGCCACGGCGATATGGGCGATGGTGGTGTCCTCGGTCTCGCCCGAGCGGTGGCTGATGACGGCGGTGTAACGCGCCCGCTTGGCCATTTCGATGGCTTCGAGGGTTTCGGTCAGAGTGCCGATCTGGTTGACCTTGATGAGGATCGAGTTGGCGATGCCCTTGGCGATGCCTTGGGCGAAGATCCTGGTGTTGGTCACGAAGATGTCGTCGCCAATGAGTTGGACTTTGGAGCCGAGGGCCTTGGTGAGCTTGGCCCAGGTGTCCCAGTCCTCTTCGCTGCAACCGTCCTCGATGCTCACGATGGGGTACTTCCCGCACCACGCGGCCAGCAGTTCGACCACCTCGTCGCCGCTCTTCACGGGGTTCTTCTTTTCCCCTTCCAGCGTGTATTTTTTCTTCTTCGCATCGTAGTATTCGGAAGCGGCGCAATCCAGGCCCAGGCACACGTCCTGGCCGGGCTCATAGCCCGCCTTCTGCACGGCTTCGAGGATCACCTGCACGGCCTCCTCATTGGATTTGAGGTTCGGGGCGAAGCCGCCCTCGTCGCCGACGGCGGTGTTGAGCCCTTTGTCCTTGAGGACCTTCTTGAGATTGTGGAACACCTCGGCGCCCATGCGCAGACCCTCGGCGAAATTGGGCGCGCCCACCGGCAGGATCATGAACTCCTGCATGTCCACGTTGTTGTCCGCGTGCGCGCCGCCATTGATGATGTTCATCATGGGTACGGGCAGCGTATGGGCGTTGGCGCCGCCGAGGTAGCGATAAAACGGCAGGCCGGCCTCCGCCGCGGCGGCCCTGGCCGCGGCCAGAGAGATGGCCAGGATAGCGTTGGCCCCCAGCTTGCCCTTGTTCTCCGTGCCATCGAGCTCGATCATGGCGCGGTCCAAGCCGCGCTGGTCCGCGGCGTCGAGGCTGCATACCTCAGGCCCAAGGACTTCGTTGACATTGCGCACGGCGCGGCTGACGGCCTTGCCCAGGTAGCGTTTGGGATCGCCATCGCGCAACTCCACGGCCTCGTGCTGCCCGGTGGATGCGCCCGAGGGCACGGCGGCGCGCCCGCAGGCCCCGCTGGCCAATTCCACGTCTACTTCAACCGTCGGATTGCCGCGCGAATCGAGAATCTGGCGTCCGTGAACTGCTGTGATCTCAGACATCGTCTCCCTCCTGTTGTCAGTGGTCAGTGGTCAGTTGTCAGTGGGCAGTGGCCAGCAGTCACTTCTGGTCACCCCAGTACTTCTTCCGTGGGTGGGCCAGGATGGCCCTGCCCACCTCGCCATAGAAGTTCGTGCTTGTTCCGCCGCGCTGGACGTCCAGTGCCAGGGTGAAGTTGGAGTTGGCTTGAGCCGTGGCCTGAGGCAAGCCGGTTGTATAAGTCGAGAGGGACTGGGTCTGAATAGTGCCGGTAAACTTCGTCGGACTGAAGGTCGCTTTGCTCACGTATTCGCCCAGGTAATTATTCTTCATCAACTGCGTGTCTCCAGACCGCGTGCTGGTGAAGTAATGGCCGGCGATGGACTGGTCGAAGTTCGTGCCGATGCGCACACGGAAGACAGACAGATCATCCAGTCCGGCGTTGGGGTCCACCCCAAAGCGCGGAATGATAATGAACTTGGCTGTCCACGCCACGCCGTCCAGGCCGGCGACCGTCTTCCTGTTCACGCCCAAGACACTCACAACCTGGAACGCGCCGCCCAGAGGCTGGCCAATAGAACCCAGTTTGTAATCGAGCGCTATCTTGTTCCCCGTGCGCCGCGTGGCGAAGTCCAGCATGTCCGAGCCGAGGATAAAGTGGGCGCAGTTCAGCATTATTCCGGCGCGCGCCGTGCTGCGATCTTGAACGGAGGCCAGATCGGTCCAGCCGTTATGGTACAGGCTGGCGCGCTTGACTGTGCCTTGCACTATCCCGGTGTGGGGGTTGACGGTCGCATGCAGCGCGCTGCCGTCGGCGTATACAGCCGGCCCGCCGTGAGCATTAACCACAATGCCATGGTAATTGAGGAAGCCCGAGAACTTGGCCCTTCCGACATGCAGCTCGAAAGGGGTGCCCACCAGCGTCAACCACTGCGTGCCGCTCAGGTTGATTACGCCGCTGAAGCTGATGGAGTCCTTGCTGAACTGGCCGATGTCGGCCTGGATGTGGCACTTCAAGGTGGTGTAATCAGTGGATGCGGTCTGGTTGGTCTCAACGTTGAAGGTGACCACCTGGTCGCTGATCTGGCCGGTGCGATCACGGGCGATGTTGTTATGCTGGTCCTTGGCCCTGGCCGTGACGCTGACCTTCCCATCCACAAGCGGCCGCCCGTAAATCGTGCCGTCGGCGGCCAGAGTCAAACCGAAGGTCTCCAATTGGCCCGTGGTGCCCGTAATCACGCCGTTGAGCGCGAGAGTGCCTGGCAGGGTGCTGAACTGCACTCCATTCCCATTCAATGTCTCCAACTTAGCGGCGTGGGACTTGCCTACCACGCCGTTGTTGAGGCGGTCAACGGCGAACTGAAACGCCCCGGCAGGGAGCGCAACCAGGTTCAGCCTGAAGACGTCCGTGAGATTGTTGGGTTCCTGCCCACGGCTATCGCTGACCGCCACCTGGAAATTGAGCGGCGGCGGCGTGCTGTTGGTTATGGAGCCGATCAGATAGCCGGAAGGATGCAGGGTCAAAGACGAATTGAACCCCAGATTCGGTGACGACAGGTCCACCGCCACGAAATTGTACGGCCGCACGCCGCCAGTGACCGTGATGTAGCGAACGATCGTGGAACCGAATGCGGCATCGCCAAGATCATAGGTGGTGGGCTGGGGGTATGGGAATTGCTGGTAGACGGGGTTGGTATAGCGCAAGGGCGAACTGCCCAGGAGGCGCCCCGCGGCCGGGCTGTCAGACCCACTTGCCAGCCCGCGGGACCGCACGCTTGTGCTGGTGGCATAACAAAAGCAGCCCACGGCCAGCACCAATGCCAGCGCCAGCATCCTCACCAGGTATCTCAAGCTCAAGCCGGACATGGCCTCTCCTTTCACTAGAGGCGGGAGGCAGGAAGCACACGGACCCTCTAGTTTCGTGACTTGCCGATAAGCTTTGTTTACTCTAAACGGGACACAATCGCAAGCGGGAAAACGGGCGTTCTTGAAACCGCAGACGTATACAGATGGACGCAGATAGGAAGAGCAGTGGGCAGGAGGCTGTTGCCTTCGTCTGCGGTTTCATTCGGCGGGGGAAAACCAAACAAAGCGGCCCCGGCATGGAAAGCCGGGGCCGCTGACGAGGCAGTCTGTTTCGTTACAGCTTACTTCCAGCTTGTACCTGTATGGGCAATCTGCACGAGCCCTTCGCCCTGGTAAGTCGCCGGTGAACCGAGGGTGACGTTCATGTAAAACGCGCCACTCGTTGTGAGACCCGTCCCAGTCACGGCTGGAGTGCCAGTCTTGCCCGTATTCGTCCCTGCATTCCAAGACAAGTCAGAGGTCGTAAGAGCGCCCTTGCCCTTGTTCGGATCCATCGAGAGAGTGGCGAGAACGTCGGGGTTATCCTTGGGTGTGCTGCCGGTATTGACCTTGGTAAAGCTATACGTCAGGACACCTTTGTTGTTAGTGGTGCCACCAGTGAACGGCAAGTCCTCGTTCCCGATGGTCACATCGCCGGAGGTGGACGTGAAGGAACCCGACGGCGGTATAGCAATGAAGCTGACCTTCCACACAGTGGCGGGAACCGTGCTCTTATTATCGTCCTTGCCGGCCACGCTGGTGAGCTGGAACACCCCGCCCGCAGGAGGAATATTCTTGGTGAGGGTGACCGTATCCCCTTTGTTGGCTTGCACGGTCGCGGTAATCGGCACATTCTCGGCCACCTGCGCCACCACCACTTTACCCGCAGCGTCCGACGTGATCTGCACGACCACAAGCGCTGCTCCGGTGCTGTACGTATCCGGAATAGTCTGGTTGGCCACTGTGATTGTCAGTTTGCCTTTGGAAAATGTCGCGGCCACTGCCTTGGCAGTAGCCTTGGCCTTGCCATTGGCGAACGCGCTATCTGTCACAGGCGACGCGTAGGAGCCGATGATCACCTTGAGGTATTGACCGTTCGTCACACTCAAGGTGGTGGTGGCAGTCAGCTTGATGCTGCCGGTGGCGGTCCCATTGCTCTTCGCGGGCATGCCGGCTTTCATCGTGAGCGCGCTCACCAGGAGGCCGCTGGAAATGGCGCCGGCAGTCACCGGAAGGTTGTACTGCTGCCCCACTGTCGCCCCGTCAAATGATCTGGCCAAGTTGCCGTTTGCGTCCTGGCAGTACAGAGTGAACGCCACGGGCGAGGTGCCGCTCGGAACACCAGAGAGAGTCAGGCCATCAGTATCAACAGCCAGGCCCGCGGCAGCAAGCGCCGCGCTGTCGCCGGCCGAGACTACATAGGTCAATTTTGACTGATTGCCGTTGATGACCGCCGGCAGCGGGACCGAGTAGAAGCGGCCTTGCACAGCGGGATCCAGAGTGCCGACCGCAAACTGGAAGACACCACTGTTCGCCACAGTGATGCGGAAATGCGCCGTGGACGTGGAGGCCTGGGTTGCGCTGTCCGTGACAGTTACGTCAAACCGTATGAGCGTGCCCACCAGACTGGTAAGGGTCCCGGAAACCAACCCTGCGGTTGGCCCGTTGGTGGTATCCAGCTTCAGTCCGTACCCGGTGACCAGCGTGCTGCTGGCAGGGTGGGTGAAGGTGTACGGCGCCACGCCGTAAGCAGCCCGGCAATAGCGCGAAAAGGCCGAGCCGACGACCGCAACACCCAAGTCGCGGTCTGTCCCAATCGTGTCACTAATGAGCGGGTTAGTAAATGCCACCTGCGTCCCAGCAGCAACCGCCCTGCTCGCGGCGCCGCCTCCCTGCTCACTTACCCCCGAGCTGGTCGCCAAGGCAAAAGAGAATGCCACGGCGGCAAGAAACACGCCCAATGGCGCCGCGCGAGTAATCCCTGTCTTCTGCAACAGGATCCCTTTCCCCTCCTGAAAAAAACCGGCTTCTCCCCGTTCCTTCACCGGTCACTCTGTTCCACCGTGAGACAACAATTGGCCTCACCCCTCTGACACAACCTGTCATCCTGACCACGCGCGAGAGAAGATACGCGACGCGGTTTCCACGTCAAGAGAACACCAAACAAAGCGGCCCCGGCATGGAAAGCCGGGGCCGCTGACTACGCAGTCCGTTTCGTTACAGCTTACTTCCAACTCGTGTTTGTATGGGTAACGTTCCAGATCCCTTCGCCCTGGTAAGTCGTGGCCGGCGCGCCGAGGGTGATGTTCGTGTAGAACGCGCCACTCGTAGTAATACCCGTCCCAGTCGCAGCCGTGGTCTTACCCACAGTCCCTGCACTCTGTGTCAAGTTAGAGGTCGTAAGAGTGCCCTTGCCTGTCTTCCCATCCATCGCGAGAGTTGCGAGAAGGTTGATGTCGGTCTTGGTAAGTTTGGCCGTGCTGGCAGGCTTATACGCCACGCCGTTCCCTTTGGTAGTGACAGCGATTGGTTGGCCGGTCTTGTCATTCGCCAAGTCCAGGTTGCCAATGGTCACATCCACGGGGCCGGGCTGAAAGGAACCCGAGGCCGGCAGAGCAACGAAGCCGACCTTCCACGCAGTGCTGGGAGTGTTCTTATCGTCCTTGCCGGCCACGCTGGTGAGCATGAACACACCGCCTCCAGGAGTACCACCCCTACTGAGGGTGAAGGTAACAGCGTTGTTCCTGCCCGGCTTGGGGCTAATCTGAACATTCTCGCCAACCTGGGCCACTATTTTTTTGCCCGTAGCGTCCAAAATCTGCACGATCACAAGCACTGGCGAGGCAAGACTCGTCGTAATGGATTGGCCGGTCGCTGCGATCGTCAGCTTGCCTTTGGAGATTGACGCGGTCACGGCGTCGCCCTTGCCGCTAGCCTTGCCCTTGTCGTTGAACGGGTCAGTTGTCGTAGCTGAAAAATAAGTGGGCGACCCAGAAGTAACCGGCACATTACTCGCGGAAACACCGACGGTCACCCTGAGGAATTGACCGCTCACCGGATTCAAGGTGGTGATAGCGGTCAGCTTGAGGCTGTCGGCAGGATTACCTTTCTTCAGGGGCATATTGGCACCAATCGTGAGGGCGCTGATCAGGAGGCCACTGGAGACGGCGCCGGGATTCACCGTAAGGGTGAACTTCTGGCCCACTGTTTTCCCATCTGCTGATTGTGCAAAGTTACCACTCTTGTCCTTACAGTTCAGAGTGAACGTCACCGCAATCGGGGGAGTCCCCCCCGAACTGGAGAACGGAACACCTGAGAGGGTCTGGGCAACAGGATCAATAGTCAAGCCTGCGTTAGTAAGCGTCGTGGTGTCCGCGGCCGAGACTGTATAGGTCAAATCAGAAGCCGTGGCCCAGTTACCGTAGATGACCGGCGGGAGCGGGACCGAGTAGAAGCGGCCTTGCACCGCGGCATCCAGAGTGCTGGTCGCAAACTGGAAGGCACCATTGTTCGGCATAACGGTGATGCGGAAACTGCTTGTCGCACTGGTGGGAGTGATCGCGCTGTCCATGACCGTTACGTCAAACCGTATGAGCGTGCCCACCAGAGCGCTAAGCGTCCCGGACACCAATCCAGCGGTTGGCCCGGTGGTTTGATCCAGGGTCAGTCCGTACGTGGCGACCAACTGGCTGCTGGCAGCGTTGGTGAATTTGTACGGCGCCACGCCGTAAGCAGCCCGGCAATAGCGCGAAAAGACCGAGCCGACAGCCGCAACACCCAGGTCGCGGTCAGTCCCAATCTTGTCACTAATGATCGGGTTAGTGAATTGCACTTGCGTTCCAGCAGCAGCAGCCCTGATCGCGGCGCCGCCTCCCTGCTCACTTACTCCCGAGCTGGTCGCCAAAGCAAATGAAAATGCTACGGCGGCAAAAAGCACGCCCAATAGCGCTGCGTGAGTAATCCCCGATTTCTGCAACATGATCCTTTTCCCCTCCTGAAAAACCCCGGCTTCTCCCCGTTCCTTCACCCGTCACTCTGTTCCACCGTGAGACAACAGCCAGCCTCACCCCGCTGACTCATCCTGGCATTTTAACCACGCACGGTATAATATACGCAGCGCGGTTTCCACGTCAAGTTTCTTTTTAATTTTTTTTTGCGTGCCTTAATCGAACTCTAACCCTCCCGCCGCCAGCCCGGCCCAAGGCCCTCAAAGACCGTTACCGGACCTCAATGAAAACAGCTTGCTGCCAGCCTGCTGGGATTATGTGACAACTGCTGCCAGAGCGTTTACTTCTTTTTTCAAAGGCAGGCGCTGCGTTCATGTAAGTTTAGAATTCTCCTACAGTTACAGTATAAAGTATTTCTTTGGAATCGTCCGCTTGTTCCTTGCCCGGCTCGCGAATCTCCGCCCGCAGAATGTAGTTCCCCGGTTCGGCCGGCAGCCAGTCGCGGTCCGCCTCGCCCCAGATGGCCCCATCCTCTTCGGCCACCCAAGCGAAATCCGCGGCCTCAACTTTTTTTATCCCGAAGCGGCATTCCGATTTCCCGAAGAGGCTTTGCGGGAAGGCATCCAGGTGGACCGTGGCGCCGAGCGCGGCGCATTTATCCGGGTACGCGTCGAAACTCAAGAACACCGCGTCGGCGACAGTGATTGTCTCCGCCAGCACCGCTGTCTTCTCAGCCGCCTTCTCGGTCGCGCGCCGCACTTCAACCTTGAACGAATAGTGGCCGGGGGCCGGAAACTTGTACGTGAACTCCGTCTCCGAAGTCCACTCGTGACCCTCGTCATCCTTCTGCGGCACGTCGTTCACGAAATAGCGGCACTGGTAGAAATCGAGGTCCGCCATGACCGGCGAGGCCAGCGCCAGTTCGACGGTGAACTCGTCGCCGGTGAGGCAGCGGTCGCCATCCTGGACAATGTTCTTCTCGAAACTCTCGATGTAGAGCGGTTCCGTCTTGAGCGTGGTTTCCTTGGGCTGCGAAACCACGCTGGCATCGGCGCCGCGCACCTCCACGCCGAAACGCAGCTCGCCGGCCGCAACGACCTCATACTCACGGTCCTTGCGCACGCTCCATTCCTGGTCTTTCTCCTTGAGCACTGCGCCGTTCACCGTCCAGCGATACTCCGTGGCGTTGAGCGCCTCGGCATCCAAAGTAAGGATGTCGCCGATCACGAACGGGACGACGGAGCCATCGTTGCGCTTCGTGCCGCGGTCCGCCAGATGGCCCAGGAAACCGATCACCACGGGGTAGTTCTTCGACACGACGTCCGGCCCCGGCGCCGCTGCCCGAGGCAAGCCGTCCTCGAAACGCGTGGCCCTCAAGCCGTCCTTCTGCGGGGCCTTGACCCTGAAGGCCAGGACGACCGCGCCGGCTATGAGCAGCGCGCCGAAACACCAAGCCCCAAGATTCCACTTCTTCATTGCCTGCTCCTTAAGCCGCAACAGCATAACATAGTGCCTTGCTGCCGCGCAACGTTTACCGCTTTTGTTCGCGCTCTTCAGCCTTTGCTCTTGAGCCAGTTTGCCAGCCTGGACTTGACCTGGTAGCCGACGAGGCGGTCAACCTCCGCGCCGTCCTTGAACAGCACCAGTTGCGGAATGGACTGGATGCCAAAGCGGACGGCCAAGTCGTTGTTCTCATAAACATCCACTTTGGCGAATTTCGCCTGGTCGGGCATTTCTGTGGCGAGCTCGTCCAGCACGGGACTGAGCCTTCTGCAGGCCGGGCACCCCTCGCCCGTGAAGTCCACCAGCGCCAGTCCGCGGTGGCCTCCTATCTCCGCCTCAAAAGTATCGTCAGTCACACTGAGCATTGTAGAACTCCTTCTCCCGCGACAACGCCATGCGCCATCCTTGCCCCGGCACGAGCAGAATAGCATGAAACGGGGCAGTTTCAAGTTTCATGTTGCACCCGGCCTGGACTTTTCACCACAGAGGCACAGAGACACTGAGACACAGAGAACAGCCACGAAAATTCTAGGAACCGCAGATGAACGTGGATGATAAAACAGTTTCTTCCCTTATCTGCGTCCATCTGCGTCCATCTGCGGTTTCAAGAGTTCTCTGTGTCTCTGTGTCTCTGTGGTGAATGATTCGGGTTAGGGATTGATGATGACTTTGTTCCTGTCGGGCCCGTCCATCACCTGGAGCGCCTCTTGAAACCGGGATAACGGGAAGCGATGGGAAATCACTTTGTCCGCGCGCACCAAGCCGGTCTCCAGCAGCCGAATGGCCCGCGACATGGCCTGCGGCGTGGTGCCGAAACTGGCATCCATGCGGCCTTCCAGGAAATGGGTGTGCCCGCCCTCGAGCTCAAATTTCTCAGGCGTGGTGATGCCGAAGAGATTCCAGCGCGTGCCGCGGCGGCGCAGTTCCACCATCAGCCTGACAGCCGCGATTGGCCCCGCCGCTTCGACGACCAGGTCCGGTCCGCTGGGGAGGATTTTATAGACTTCTTCTTTGGCGTTGCCGGAGGCGGGATCGAGCGCGTGCGTAGCGCCCAGCTCCAGAGCGTTGGCGCGCGCGCGGGCGCTGGTGTCCAGGGCAAGCAGCCGCGCCGCGCCCGCGGCCTTGGCCACCATCAGGCACAACAGCCCGATGCTCCCCACCCCAATGACCACCACGTCATCGCCCACCTTCATCTCGCTGTACTGGATCAGGCCTTTCCACGCGCCGGAAAGCGGTTCGGTGAGCGCCGCGGTGTCGAAGGACAGGTTGCCAGGCTTGCGGAACAGGCAGTTTTCCCGGGTGAGCATGTACTCGGCGAAGGCGCCGGGCCGAACGTCCGCGGGGCCGTCGCCGCCGGTAGTGAAAGCGCTCTCGCAGTAGTGCGGGTTGCCGGTGCGGCAGTTGGCGCAGAAACCGCAATAGCCCGAAGGCTGACAGATCACTTCGTCGCCCGGCTTGAAATGCGTCACATAAGGACCGACGGCCGCGACAAGGCCGCTGGGTTCGTGGCCCGGGATGAACGGGAACTTGACGTTGCGCCGCACCCCCCGGATGGCTTTGTGGTCGGTCTGACAGAACCCGCAAGACTTGATCCGCACCACTACCGTGCCCGGCGCGGAGGCTTCAGGCACGGGGACCTCCTCCAGAACCAGCTTGTTGAAATCGTGCAGCACGGCGGCGAGCATTTTTTTCATGCGCCAGACTCCTTAAGTGCGCCGCCGCGGAAGCGGTTGCCCGTTCCGGCCATAGCGGCAGGGACCACAAGCGGGCGAATCCCGGAGCGGTCCTCAAGGTCCTTCCCCGGCTCAGTGGCTCGCCGCGCGCGTCGGAAGGCCGTTGAACTGGCCAGTAGCGCTATCGCCCGTCGGGCCGGGCTTGGAGAGTTTGTACTGGACAGGCGCCAGTGTCTCGTAAGCCACGCCGTTGAGCAGCAGATCCACCTGGATTTGGCGCGAGGCCGCCTTGAGCGCATGCTCATCGGACCGGAACTGCGAGGTGATGCCTTCCGTGTCGAAACCCAGCGCCGAGAGGCCCGCAAGGCTGATGGTCACATCAATCTGTGCGAGCTCACCGCCAACGGCCGTGCCGTTGAGCTTGGGGAACTTGATCTTGGCCTTGGTGATCCGGCCCAGCGCGCCGGGCACGCTCGCCTTGCCCTTGGCGTCCACCGCGACCGTGTCCGTGATGTTGCCGATGCCGGCGGCCAGCGAGTTCCCGCTGGGGCCCGCAGGGCTGAACCCCGCCGGCAGTGCAATCTTGGCGCTGAGGGAAACCGAGTCCGGCTTGGCCTGGCTGTTGAACATGAACTTGCCCTGGAGCTTCTTGATAGTGACGCTGGCGCTGGGCGGGTCGGGCAGAGCGCCTGAGTCGCCAGTGTCGCGGCTGCTGACGTTGAGCGTCTTACGGGCCTTGCCGACAGGCACCGTGCCGTTCAGCGCAGTGCAGGTGGCCACGTAGATGCCGCTTTTGGCGTACGTGTGCGAGGGCTTCAACCCCGTCACCGTGGTCGTGACGCTCGGGTCTCCAAAATCGGTGTTGGCGTTGTTTGCCGTCGCGCGAGTCGGGAGGACGGACAGATTCACGGCCCCGCCTATGAAGCGCGGGATGGCGGTATCGTCCCCGCGGGGCACGCCGTTGATATCAGTGGCCATGATGCCGACGCCGTTGGTGGGGTTGACCACCGTGCCGCGCCCGACGATGACGTAGATCGTGGCCGAAGCGCTGAGCATGGGCGACGCCACCGTCAACGCCGCCGCATAGATGCCCGCCGCTGCGTAGGTGTGCTGAACACTTCCCTTGAGCGCCGCGGCCATTGCGGCGTTGTCAATGTTGTAGGAGGTGCCATCGCCATAGTCCACCCAGGCGTAGAGTTCGCCCTTTTCCTCGTTGGTCTGAACCGCACCCGCGAAGGTCACCAAATCCCCAACCACACCCGGGTTGGGATCGGCAGACCAAACGGTGATGTTGATGTACTTCGTGCTCGCCGAAGCCAAGGCAGGAGCGCTGCTCAGGGCGCAGGTGAGCAACGCCAGTGTCAAAGAGACGGCGCAAACTCGACAGTTGTGCATCGGAACTCCCCTCCTATGAGCCGGTCATCATCGCAGGGCATGGGATCGTGCCACACCGTTGGCAGCCAGTATACTGCGGAGGCGCAATCTTGCAACCTGCGCAGGTGATGTTTGTTTGAAAGCGCGCGCAGGCGGAGCGTCTCTATATATGGAGGGCCAGATAAGCCGCGCAAGCGACAGAAAAGAGGCGGCCATGAAAAGCTTAGCATTAGTTGCTGTCATGCTCGTTGCGTTGGTTGCGAACCCAGCCTGGGCCAACATGGCTGATGAAATAATCGTGCTTTCCCAGAACGGTGTGAGCCAGGAAATCATGATCTCGTTCATCAATGAGAACCCCAGAGGACTCCTCAGGCTTACCGCCGGGGATATAGTGAGGCTGAAGGACGCCGGAGTCACCGATCGCGTGATCAAGGCGCTGTTGCTCCGGCAAAATACTGTCGTTGCTGCCGATGAGAACCAAGCGGCCAGGCTGCCAGTTCCCGCACAGGTGCAGCCGCAAAACTATCAGCCAGTGACGACCGCGCCGGCGGCGCCTATCTATAATGACGTCACCTACAACTACGATTATCCGAACTACCCAGTGCCCATTTACCCTGATTATCCCATGTTCTCGTTCGGAGTGGACCTCTTTACCTGCCCGTGGTCGTATGGCTGCTATTACGGCGGCTGCTCGTTTGGCTGTAACGGCTACGGCGGGCATGGCTACGGCGGGAACGGCTACGGCCACAGCGTAGTGTCGCCTACGCGCTGGGGAGGCGGGTACGCAGGGGGCGCGTATGGAACAGGGTCCGGCCGAGTGCCCGGGGGATCCGGGCGCCTCGGAGCCACGCAAGGGACCGGCGTTGCTGCAGTAGCAAACCGCCCGCTCGCGCTGTCGGCCAACCACTCCGCGGTTAATTCGCCTGTAGTGGGGCGGACAGGGTCGTCCCAGGCAACTCGGACATCTTCTTATTCCAGTGTGGCTGGCAGGTCCTCTGCCTATTCCGGTGTAGCCAGCAGGTACTCTGGCACGTCGTCATATCGTAGCTACGCCGCCCCATCGTCCCATTCATACACGAGCCGGTCGTATCGTTCATACAGCGCGCCGACAACCCGCTCCTATGGGGGAAGTTCATCCTCCTGGTCCGGCGGCGGCCACGGCTATGGCGGCGGCCACAGCTACGGCGGCGGTGGCCACAGCTTTGGCGGCGGTGGTCATGGCTTCGGCGGCGGTGGTCACGGCGGGGGCGGACACCGCTGAGAAGAAAAACGATGAACGATGAATGATGAACAGGCTGCTCTTATGATCCCGCCGTTCATCGTTCATCATTCATCTATTCATTTACCGGTCATCCCAGGCAACCTGCCAGGCTTTTTCAACTGAAGTCAGTCCGGCCACCACTTTTTCCAGGCCGCTGGTGAGCAGGGATTTCATCCCCGCCTTCCGCGCGGCGGCGAGCAGTATGGCCGCGTCGGCAGACGCCGCCACGGCGTCACGGAAGCCGTCGTCAGGGACCAGGATCGAGTGAATGGAGACGCGGCCCTTGTAGCCGCTGCCCCCACAGTTGGCGCAGCCCTTGGACACATAGATTTCCGCCTGGCGGTGCTGCCGGAGGAATTCCGCGACCTCCGGGGGGACTCCCTTGGTTGGCGATGCGGCCCAGGTGCGGCAGTTCGGACACAGCTTTTGGACCAGCCGTTGCGAGATGATCCCGATCACGGCGGCGCTCATCTGGAAGGGCGCCACGCCCATTTCGCGCAGCGTCCGCACCACGGCCAGGGGCGTGGCGGCGTTCATGACCGCGATGACCAGGTGCCCCGACAAGGCGGCCTGGATGGCGGCCTGCGCCGTTTCGAGATCGCGCACTTCGCCGATCAGCAGCACGTCAGGGTCCTGGCGCATCGCTGCTTCGATCGCCCGCGGGAAAGTCAGGCCGCGTTGTGGCGCCACCTCAACCTGCTTGACTCCCGGGACAGGCACGCAGACGGGATCTTCAATGGAGAGCACGTTCTCCTTGGAGAACTCAGGTTCCTGGAGCATGGCGAACGCCAGCAAAGATTTTCCAGACCCGGCCGGGCCGCTGCAAATTACCACGCCGTGGGGCTGGGCGATGAGTTTACGCACCTTCTGCAGTTCGGCCTCGTCGCTGAAGATCTGGGGCAGAGTGATAGTGATTCCCGCCGGCGCCACGCGCAGGACCGCATACTCACCTTGGAAGGTCGGGAGGATGCTGGCGAGCAGCGTGACGTCCTTGTCGTGGACCTTCAGCAGGATGCGGCCTTCCTGCGGCAGGTTCCGCTCCGCCGCCAAACGCAGTTGCCACACGAACACCTCCTGCTGCTGCTCGAGGTCGTAATCCTTTACCCAGCGATCCAGGCCGACTTCGCCGACTGCCGATGGCGCCGCATCCAAATGGCGCAACAGCACCTGCCGCCAATCGGCTGACCGCTCCTTTACGTACCAAGGGTGATAGCCGAACGAGGGGATCACTTGGGGATGCCGGCGCGCGAGGTCCAGCACCGCCGGCCAGTCCGCTTCACAAGAGCCGTTCACCACCATTTTGACGACGTTCTCGCGCCGCACGGCGGCCAGCACCGCTTCCCGGCACGGCACGAGCCGATCGTCCTGCAGGTGATTATGCGCGTCGTAAAGGCGCATGGCTGTTGACGACGTAGCGCAGATTTTCAATCTGCTGTATCGCCGATTTGTAATCGGCAGGGCGCCGGACGCTCGCTGCTGCCTCGAGCCTGCGCCTGCTCTGCAGAATGCAATTCTGCGATACAGCAGATTGAAAATCTGCGCTACGTTGTGGCTGCCCCTGGTAAAGGCGCAGGTTCATGCCTTCAATTCTCTTGCATCTTAGATCTTACGGGCGTAACATTTTACAGGTTTTCGCCAGCCGGCGGACCCGCGCGAGGCGAACAAAGCCACAGACATTCTTAAACTGATATTATGCCAAATCCAGCAAACAAAGACTCAGCGCCATTAACCCGGCGGAATTTCCTCAAGACGAGCACTGCGGCGGTGGCGGGCCTGACCGTCGCCGACTACGGTTTTGCCGCGCCGAAGACCGAAACGCTGGCAATGTCCGGCGGCGGGAAGACCGTCAACTGTCCCCCCGGCCAGTTCGCGGCGCTCACGAAATGGCCGCGCTACGGCGACGCCGAGAAGCAGACCCTGTGCAAGCTGCTCGATAACAACACGTTTTATGACGAGCTGCCGGCGTTCGAGAAGGAGTGGCAGGATTACACGGGGGCGTCCTTCGTCAAGAACCACATCAATGGCACCAGCGCGCTGACCAGCATGTATTTCGCCCTCGACCTGCCGGCCGGCA
>JBEKKG010000068.1:0-14174 GCA_050010835.1 Planctomycetota bacterium | reverse complement strand
CGCGGCCTCCCCCGGCGGTATGGCCCGGTCGAGCGGCACTGCGGTGCAGCAGGCGCGCGCAATGGCCATGTAGGCCAGCGCCCACTCCGGGCAGTTCTCGCCCAGCAGTGCAAGTCTGTCGCCGGGATGGAGGTCCAGGCGCGCGAGGAGCAGGCGCGCCAGTTCGCCCGAACGCTCGAACATGGCGCTGTAAGTGATGCTTGCCTGCTCCGCGCTCAGCCCCCCCGCGCCCGCGCGGTGCATTTCCATCAGGACCCTGTTGCCAAAGCGTTCCTGCCCGCGCCCGCATAGGTCCACCACGGTTTGCGGGACGCCCCGGATGCTCGGCGCCCCCGCTCCGCGGCGCTTGCGGATGGCTTCGTTCTCTTCGTCCAGCAGGTGCCCTTCGCCCGCGCCGGTGCGCGGCACGGCGTCCATGCGCAGGATGTTGCGCTTGAGGCCGGGGATATGGACGTCCTGGATGTAGTTCTTCCAGCGGATCTTGCGTGGGTCGAAGTCGAACTTGGCCCGCTCCTCCGGCGAAAGCATCTCCAGCAGTTCGCGCGCATGGGCGGTCTCGAAGCGGCAGTCCAGGGTGACGTACGGGCCGTAGATGTCCACGTAGTAGAGCAACTGTTCCAGCTTGGAATTGAAGTTGCGCAGCCGCGCGCGGACTTTGCGCGTGCCGGGCAGAGGCAGCGGCCCGTTGAGGATGGCGTGCGCGGCCCGCAGCGGCAGAGCGCGGTTGCGCAGCCGGCTGCGGTACTGGGCCACGGTCGGGAAACGCCACGCCGGCACGGCGACCGGCTTGCCGGCCCGGTCCGTCATGGGGTGCTTCTGGAAGTAATCGCGCACGTGCTCGTAGAGGGTGCGGAAGAGCAGCGGGTTCTCGGACGAGCTGGCGATGGTGAACAGGCCGAAGGCGCCGGGCCGCGCGGCGATGTACGCGGAGGCGGCCAGGACGCCGTTGACCACCAGGTCCGCGGGGATGATATCCAGCGCGACATTCAGGTCGGCGGGGAAATCCGGGAGCCGCCCTTTGCCGAAACCGATGATGATGGGGTCGGCCATGCGCAGGCCGTCGAGCCAACCCGGTTCGGGCTCTCTGAGGCTGGATTCAATGATGGCCGGCCGCACGACGACGGCGCCCACCGGCTGGTGATTCAGCTTGACGAGCTGTTCACCGAGAAACTTCGT
This sequence comes from Planctomycetota bacterium, assembly GCA_050010835.1. Taxonomy (GTDB): domain Bacteria; phylum Planctomycetota; class SZUA-567; order H5-PLA8; family H5-PLA8; genus JAPLOD01. The sequence goes on along the minus strand of JBEKKG010000068.1, from coordinate 12,998 downwards.
GTAGGTGTAGGTGTCGTTCCAGCCCAGGCTTTGCGCGCGCCGCATCCCGGCGCTGACCAGCGCCTGGCGCAATTGCAGGGCCGCTTCCTCGCTCTCGAGCGCCCAGCCCTTCTTCAGGAAAAGTGCGCGGCAGTCGCGCTTGATGCCGTCCACCAATTCCGCCAGGCGCGCAAGCTCCTCGCGGACGTCGAACTTTTCCGGCCGCGGCACGCCGGGCGGCAATTGGGCGTCAATGGCGGCCAGGGGCTCCAGCACTCCTTCGGGGACCAGCCCCGTCCTCATGCCGCTGACATAGGCCGTGGAAATGTGCACGTAAGGGCAACTGGCGGCCTTGGCCAGTTCCAGGAGCCGTTGCGGGCCGAGCGCGTTCAAGTCCAGCGCCATGTCGAGCCGCTCGTCGAAGACCACCGTGGCGGCGCTGTTGATCACCAACTGGACTTTGCCGGAGAGGTCCTTGAAGGCCGCTTCGTCCAGCCCCAGCCGCGGCGCAGTCAGGTCGCCCGCCACGCAAGTGATCTTGGACTCGCAGAAGCGCTCAAAGTCGTCGCCAAGCTGTTCGCGCAGCCTGCCAAAGGCGCTGTTGCGGAGGATTTCCTCGCGCAGCCGCGCTCTGGGGTCCACGCGTGAGCCGTCCGGCTTCACCCGGGCGCGGATGAGCAGGAAGATGCGGCCGATCTCGGGGAGGTCACGCAGAATCTTCTCCACCACGGCCTTCGCCAGAAAGCCGGTGGAGCCGGTCAGGAGCACGCCTTTGCCGGCGAAACAACCCTGGATGGAGAGCTTCTCTTGCTGGCTCATGCGCCGCGTAGTGTAAAGCGTAATCGCTATTTGTCATCTGCCATTGGCAAGCGGAGAAGTTCTTGACAAACTCACCGCATCAGGTCAGAACTTTTTTCTTGAGAAACGGCGCAAAATGAGGCCGGAGGAATTGTGATGATGAACACGGAACTGTCACGCCGGTGGCGTTACGGTGTCGTGTCTGTAGTGCTCATTGGATTAGGCGTGCTGATCTGGATCGCTGTCAACACCTACACGGGCGACGTTGGGGCTCCGGTTCCCACGTGTGTCGTGGACATGAACGGCCAAACAGTTTTTGCCGGCGCGGACATCATCGCCGGGCAACAGGTATTCCAGAAACACGCGCTGATGGAAAACGGCACGATCTGGGGACACGGCGCCTACCTCGGCCCTGACTTTTCGGCGGCCTACCTGCACCAATTGGCGCTCGACACAAAGGACCCGGCCACACTCTCAGAGAACCGGTACGACGCGAAGACAGGCACGCTCCGGTTTACCTCGCAAGAGGCGGCTTCTTTCCACCGCCAGATCGAACAATGGAAGACATACTTCGACGGTTCCACAGCCAGCCACGGTTTGCCAGCGCAGACGATTACCGATCCGGAGGAACTGCGCAAATTGGTGGCGTTTTTTGCCTGGGCCGCGTGGGGGTCGGCGGCGCGCATGCCGGGTAAGTCCTACTCCTACACGCAAAATTTTCCGCATGAACCGCTCCTCGGCAATGGGCCATCGGGCGAGGCGGTTTTGTGGAGCGGGCTCAGCCTTATCGCGCTACTGGCGGGCACGGGAGTGGTGCTCCTCGCCTTTGGCCGATTTGATTTCCTCGGCTGGAAGAGCGGGAGCTCACACGTTCATCCACAGTTGTTACCGGGTCAGACCACGTCGAGCCAGCGGGCGACCTTGAAGTTCTTTGTCGTGGTGGCGCTGCTGTTCTTGGTCCAAGCGCTTCTCGGCGGTGCTCTCGCGCATTACCGCGCGCAACCCGGAAGTTTCTATGGCTTCGATCTGGCCAGCTACTTACCGAGCAACTTGTTGCGAACCTGGCATCTGCAATCGGCCATCTTCTGGATCGTGACGGCTTACCTGGGCGGTGGACTTTTTCTGGCGGATGCGCTGGGATCGCACGAGCCGCGCGGACAGGCCCGGAGCATCAACATATTGTGGGCCGCGCTGTTGCTGGTCGCCGGTGGCAGCATGATCGGGGAACTTATCGGGATAAAGCAGATGGCGGGCGAGCTATGGTTTTGGTTTGGGAATCAAGGTTGGGAATACCTCGACTTGGGCCGTGCCTGGCAGATCTTACTGGCCCTTGGATTGGTGTTCTGGGTGGTCTTGCTCACACGAGCCATCGGTCCGGCACGGCACGATCCGCAGCGGCGGGAAATGACCACTTTATTCCTGATCTCCGCAGCGACGATACCCTTATTCTATCTGCCCGCGTTTTTTTTCGGCAGCGGGACGCGATTTACCGTGGTGGATACCTGGCGGTTCTGGATTATCCATCTGTGGGTAGAGGCCTTTCTGGAACTGTTCGTGACGGTGCTGGTGGCCACGCTGTTCTATAAACTCGGCTTGGTGGCTCGACAAACAGCAGCGCGGGTCATTTACATGGACGCCTTGCTGTTTCTTGGCAGCGGTATCCTGGGCACAGGGCATCACTGGTATTTTACGGGGCAGACTATGGCCTCGATGGCGCTGTCCTCGGTCTTTTCAGCGATGGAGGTGGTACCGCTCATATTGCTGACCCTGGATGCCACCCATTTCGTGCGGCTGACCAGCGGGCATTGCGACGTCTGCGGCAAGCCGGTCAGTTTGCCGCACAAGTGGACGTTTTACTTCCTGATCGCGGTCGGCGCGTGGAATTTCATTGGCGCCGGCATCTTCGGCTTTCTGATCAATCTGCCCGTGGTGAGCTATTACGAGGCCGGCACAAACCTGACCGCCAACCACGCGCACGCGGCCTTCATGGGTGTCTTCGGGATGCTGGCAGTGGCGTTGCTCGTCTTCGTCTTGCGGCAGGTATCCAGCGAGGCGCATTGGGAGAAAATGCAAAGATACCTGCGAGTCTCATTCTGGGGATTGAATCTCGGGCTGGGCGGCATGGTGGTGCTGAATCTATTCCCGAGCGGCGTGTTGCAGTTGCTGGACGCCATCAAGAATGGCTATTGGCACGCACGCAGCACCGAGTTTTCCAGCCGGCCGCTGATCGCCGCCTTGGAATGGATGCGGCTGCCTGCCGACCTGACCTTCATCTGCCTTGGGGTCGTGCCACTGGTGATCGTCACGCTGCTAACCTACCGCCGCGCGCAGGCCGGCGAGGCGGCGGACCTTCAGCAGACCAAGGCAAAAGGGCCCGCGTGATGCGAAAAAGTGTCAAAATGAGAGCGCCCCGAATCAATGCCAAGACCGCCGGGAGGGGAGGAAATAAGATGCCCCGTGCGGAACCTGCGCCCATCGTGCTGACAATTGGGCATTCCACACGCGCACTCGAAGAATTCATCGGCCTGCTGCAGGCGCACGGTGTGACTCGTATCGTGGATGTGCGCACTGTGCCGCGCTCCTGGCACAACCCACAGTTCAACAAGAATTCACTGCCGAGAGCATTGAAGAAAGCCGGCGTGAAATACCTGCACATGCCGGGGCTTGGCGGCCTGCGTCATGCGAAGCGCGATTCGCGCAACTTGGGCTGGCGAAATGCCTCCTTTCAAGGCTATGCGGATTACATGCAGACGCTGGGATTTGAGCAGAGCCTCGACGAATTGATCCACTTGGCGCACCAGGAGCGAAGCGCATTGATGTGCGCCGAAGCGGTGCCGTGGCGTTGTCATCGTTCGCTCATCGCCGATGCCTTGCTGGTTCGTGGCATTCGCGTCGAGGAGATCATGAGTCCAACGCTCCGCCGGGTTCATACGCTTGTTCCATTCGCCAAAGTCCACGGGACCACGCTCACTTACCCGGCCGCGGCTTCAGAGAAGATGCAAAGGAAGCTGCCGGCCAAACGCTGCCGGCTGCGGAAACGGGAAGCAAAAGCCACAAAGAACGAAAAACAAGCATCCTCTTCACGCGCGTCCTCAAATGAAATCCGCGTGCAGCGCTAACCCTGAGCACCTGTTGTCCCACAAAGGATAGAGAGAGTTACAGCAGGTTTTCCAGCGTTTTCTCCAGGGCCGGCTGAACCTGCTCCATAGAGACCGCAGGCGGCGTGTACTTGGCCAGAGCCGCCTGGGAAGAAGACCCCAGCGCCTCGCGGATGCGCAGCAGGAAGCGGTTCGAGTGCTTCGCGGAGAAGCCTGGAGAATCCTCTTTCAAGGACATCAGGTGGCGGTAGAAACCTCGCAGGACCACGCGGTCTTTTTCGCTCAGCCAGGTGTTCATGCTGCGCACAAGGTCAAACAGTATTCGCGCAAAGGCGAAAACATCGTCATAGAAGCTGGGCCGATAGTGCTGGAAACCTTCTTCCTCTGCGGCGGTTGGCGCCCGCTTTTCCACCAGGGCCACCGCTCCCAAGTGCGCCAGGCGGCGCTGGTGGTGCATGTAGCGGTACGTGCCGTTGTACCAGTACGTGCTGTTGTGTTCGTGGTTGGACCACTGGCGGCCCCAAGAGGGCTGATGCCAGAGTGCTTGGGCCAGGTCAAAAACCACCGGCCGCTGGGCGGGGTCCGCCGGGATATAGATGTTCGAGGGCTTCAGATCGTGGTGGATGATGCCATTCTGATGGGCGTAGACCAGCGAACGGCCGATGTGGCCAAGGATGTCCAGCGTGTGCTGCCGCTCCAGCGCAGGGCCCAGCGCCAGGTGCTCATACAGCGTGGCGCCGGTGGCGCCGGTGGCGCCGGTGGCGTCGGTGGCGCCGGCTTCCGAATGGTCAAAGGGTTTCATGCCGATGGAGATGCTGCCGTCGGACAAGGCGTAGACCCACAGCAGGGCGGGCCAGTCCTCGCGCATCCGCTCGCCCATGATCCGCGAGCCGTAGGCGATGCGGTTCAGGTGCAGCATGTGCGCGATCTCGCGCAGCACCGCGGGGGCTGAATCGGGGTTGGCCACCTTGACCACGTGGCCACGCAGAAAATAGACGGTGGCCTCGCCGCCGCGGCCCAATTCCTTGATCCCTTTCTCCACCAGGAACTGGTTGTAGTCCTGCTCATGGATCAGGATCGGCTCGGTAATGCCGAGTTGGCGCAGGAAGCGGCGGATGCCGTCGCGGCTGCACTGGGGCGCGGTCAAGGACGGCTTGTAGACCGTGCTGGTGCCCGGATAGCTCTTGGCCGCGCGCACCGGATTATGGGATGTGGGATTGTGCATGCCGCTGCTCGTGTCCTGCAGTACGCCCTCTTCCACTGCAACCCTATCATAGAACCAGGGCGCAAGCAAGCGGTCAAGGGAAGTGCTTCGGTAGGTGCTATGGGAGGAATGGGAAGAATGGGAAGGATGCCCATCATCATTTTGCCCATCTTTCCCATTCTTCCCATACCAGGTACCGGTGCGCTCCAGTGACCGCTTGCAGGCCTGTCCGGCCAGGGCCATGAACGGCTGTCAATTTTCAATTTTCATTTTGCGATTCTGTTTCTCTCAAGCGTCCGATATTATCGGTCCCAGTTTGGACGTGCACGGCCCGCCTCCCGTTTCCGGGCACTTAATTGTGAACCCCGCGCCGTGCCTTGCCGATAACCAGCACAGCCGGCCAAGGGCGGGGTTCTTGCCACGGGAGGACGTGCTGTGAGCGGCCAAAGCGGAACGGAACTGGATTTCAAGGCTGTGTCAGACAGCGTTGCGCCGGAGGTCTCCGGCGGCACAGCCGTAATGACTGAAGAAAAAGGAGTTGTCCGGCGCATGCCTGTCAAACCTGTGAGTGCAGTGTTGCAGCGGACCAAGACTGCTCCGCCTGGAAGCGGCCAGCGCCGGGGGTTGCTCGTGCCCCTGCCCCCGGCCGCCGGCGCCGGCAACGGCAAGCCCGCCCAGGCAGCTCCGGCTCCCGAGGCGGCCAGGCGGCCCAGTTCCTTCAGGGGCGCGACCGCTCACGAGATGGCCGCCAAGCACAGGGACATCTCGGTGGCGGAGTTCTTTCAGAAGAACCGCCACCTGCTGGGCTTCGATTCGCCCCGCAAGGCCCTGCTCACAGCCGTCAAAGAGGCCGTGGACAACAGCCTCGACGCTTGCGAAGAAGGGGGCATTCTGCCCAAGGTCGAGGTCAGGATCGAGGTCGCCGGCAACGGCAGCGCGCCTCCGCCATCCCAGGCCGACCGCTTCATCGTCACCGTCACCGACAACGGGCCGGGCATTCCCAAAGAGAACGTGGGCCGAGTCTTCGCCAAGCTGCTTTACGGCTCGAAATTCCACCGCTTGCGGATGAGCCGCGGGCAGCAGGGCATCGGCATTTCAGCCGCGGGCATGTACGGCCAGCTCACCACCGGCAAGCCCGTCCGCGTCATGACCAAGATCGCAGGCTGGGACAAGGCCCACTGCCTCGACATCAGCATTGACACCAAGAAGAACGAACCCGTGAAACACGAGTCCGACATGGTCGCCTGGGACCGCGAGCACGGCACGCAGGTCGCCATCGAGCTGGAGGGCCGTTACCAGAAGGGCCGCGCCAGCGTCGAGGAGTACCTGGAGCTGTGCTCCATAGCCAACCCGCACGCCGAACTTATCTACAAGACCCCGGAGGGCGAGACCAAAACCTATGCGCGCGGCGTGAACCAACTGCCGCGCGCGCCCCGCGAGATCAAGCCCCATCCGCTGGGCATCGAACTGGGCATGCTCATCAAGATGGCCAAGGAGACCAAGAGCCACTGGCTCAGCGGCTTCCTCTCCACGGACTTCAGCCGCTTTTCACCCAAGCTGGCCGAGGAAGTGTGCAAGCACGCCAACCTTTCCCCGCGTCTGCACCCCAAAGAGGTCTACGGCGACAAAGCCGAAGCCCTGTTCCGCGCCATCCAGCACACCAAGTTCATGAACCCGCCAACCGATTGCCTCTCGCCTATCGGCGAAAAAGCCATCCTCGCGGGCCTGGTCAAAACGCTCAAGGCGGATTTCTACGTCGCCAGCACGCGCCCGCCCAAGGTCTACCGCGGCAACCCCTTCATCATCGAATGCGGCCTGGCCTTCGGCAAGGGCGACCTCGCCCACGCCAAGGACCCGGCCCAGGCCGCGGCCGAGGAACTCGAAGGGATTCAGAACGGCGAGATTTCCGGCAAGGCCGAGGGCGAGGAGGAAGACGACGAGGTCGAGCTGGCGCGCGTGATCCGCTTCGCCAACCGCGTCCCCTTGCTGTACCAGCAGACCGCCTGCGCCATGTACCAGGGCGTGCTCAAGACCGCGTGGCGGAACTACGGATTGAGCCAGAGCAAAGGCGCGCCGCCCCAAGGGCCGCTGGTGATCTTCATCCACATGGCCTCAGTCTGGGTGCCCTTCACCAGCGAAGCCAAGGAAGCCATCGCCGGCTACGATGAGATCATGGATGAGGTCAAGCGGGCCGTGCAGGAGTGCGGCCGCAAGCTGGCCGTCTGGATCCACAAGCGCCAGTACGCCAAGAACGAGTTTGAGCGCCGCAACACCTTCCAGCGCTACATCGAGGAAGTCGCCGAGGCCTGCAAACGCATCAAGAACGGCAAGCTGGACGCCGAGCGGCTCAAAAAACAACTCCAGAAAATCGCCGAGGAGCTCACGGGCGGCGAGGAAGTTGACAAGCTGCTCAACAAGCAGAAGGAACAGGTGGACGAGGAAGACCTGGAGAACACGGTGGAACTGACCCCCGAGGGGCTCAAAGGCGATCTGCCTGTACTGCCGACCGAAGATGCCGCTGGGCCCGGAGAGGCGGCGGCGGCGCCGGTCGTGGCCGTGCAGCCCCCCGCGGAAAAAGTTGCGCCCGCGGAGACGGGTGAGTTGATCGCAGGGGCCACGGCCAAGGCCAAACGGATCAGGCTGGACCTGGGCAGGGCACAGGCCAAGAAGGACGCGAAGGTCAAGGGCGGCGCAAAAAAGGGCAAGGCCGAACCAGGGCTGTTCGACGCGTAGGGCGTGCAGCGTGGCGCGTGGTGCGTGGTGCGTGACAGGTGGCAAGTGACAAGAGATATGTCAGTGCGCGTGTTGTGCCATGACATAACTCCCCTGCTTCCCATAACTCCCATTGGAGGTTTCCTGAAATGGTGGCGGTCAGAGTGAAACGTGTGCACCGGCGGAGCAGCAAGGAAGTCGCCGCGCTGCTGGAGGGCCTGGCTGATACGGTGATCACGGCCGCGCGGAAGAAGGAAGATCCGCGCTTTGACGTCCCGGTGCGGGCTTTGTCCAATGTGGAGTTCAACCCCAAGAAGCGTTTCATCGAGATGGGCAAGGCGAAGACCGCCCGCCAGTTCTTCAACCTGGGCATGGCCAAGAAGTTCATGCAGACCATGGTCGTGGCTGATGCGCTGACAACCTTGCAGCGTGAGGACGTAACCACCAGCCTGCGCGAAGTTTACTACCGCACCAAACGCACCATGGCGGGCACCAGCGAGAATACCTTCGACGACCAGGACGAGTCGGACCCCATCATCGAGGACCTGGAGGTCACGCTGGCGCTGCTGCGCGAGGAACTGCACGTGCGCGCGAAGTCCTGGGGCACCATCATCGGGCCCATCGTCATCCGCGACGCCGGCGACACGGTGGACTGCTCGCGCCAGGGCATCGGCGGAAAGACCGTGCCGTCCATCGTCGAGCCGGGCTACGTGGACATCGTGCGCTGCAGCGCGGACTTCGTCCTGCTGGTCGAAAAAGATACGCAGTTCAGCCGTTTGTCTGAAGACAAGTTCTGGATGAAGCACAACTGCATCCTTCTGACGGGCAACGGCCAGGCCCCGCGCGGGGTGCGGCGTTTGGCCCGGCGGCTCCATGACGAATGGAAGCTGCCCATCTTAGTGCTTATGGACAACGATCCGTGGGGCTACTACATCTACTCGGTCATCAAGCAGGGCTCAATCAGCCTGGCCTTCGAGTCCCAACGGCTGGCCATCCCCGACGCGAAGTTCATCGGCCTTTCCAGCCGCGACCCCGAAACCTACGGGCTGCCGCGCAACGTCGGCATCAAGTTGAACGATAAGGATATAGCCCGTGCCAAAGAAATCGCCGGCTATCCCTGGTTCCAGAAGAAGGAATGGCAGCAGGAAATCACCTTTATGCTCAGGTCAAATCTGAAATACGAACTCGACTCCCTCGCCAACAAAGACTTCCGCTTCCTGACCACGCATTACCTGCCCGCCAAACTGAAGAAGAAGGACTGGCTGGACTAATAGTAAACGTTCCCGGCGCACCGGTCACAAGAATGTATAATGGGCCGCGCGGAGGGTCCAAGCCATGCGCAAGGTAGTTTGTGCAATTTTGCTTCTGTTCGCCGGTGAGGCCGTCCTCCCGGCCGCCGACGCCAGCTTCGATGAAATGAAGAAGCAGGAGGAATTCAAGAAGACTTACTCAAGCCAGCCGGACCATCTGAAGGCCCTGGCCTTGCTGGAGGGCGCCTCGCACCCCAGCACTTGGGAGTTGTTGATCAAGGTGGCACGTGTGGACGCCAGCCCGGAAGTGCGCTACGCAGCGTTCAAGATGCTGTGCGCCATGCCGGCCCACACGCCCAAACTGGCGGAGACACTGGCAACGTTGTTTGGGGAACTCAAGAACAACGATATCGAAGCGAGAACTAAGTACGCGGAGGAGATGGCCCAGTCTGAGTTCAAGTTTCAGATCTGCGAGACGCTGGCCGGCTACGGCGCCAACCTGCGCTATCCCAGCCTGTACACCGGGGCGCCGCCTCCGGGCGCCGGCGGGGGCGCCAGTTTTTCCGGTGGGGACCCCAATGTTGTGATCAAGAAGCAGCGCAAGGAGTTCGAGAAATTCCTGGAAGCGTTCAACAAGGTCTCCGGCGCCACGCTCCTCGCCAAAGACAAATACGCGCCTTCAACCATTAAGAAGTGGTGGGAAGATAACAAGGCCAAGGTGCTGGCCGAGGACCGCGAGAAGGCCCAGAAGTACGGTGCGGAGGACAAGGCCGGCCAGCCTCAAGGCGACAACCCGCTCCTGCCCAGATCGGGACAGAAGAAGACTGAATAGAGAACCGCTGCGCCCGGCGGCGCGCGGATTCCGGCCGGATAAAGTTTGCCTTGGCATCGCAGAACAGGTATAGTCGAAGGGGCGTCCTGGTGGCGGAACAGCAGGAAGGTGATTCGGGGGAAAGAAGATCAGGGAGGGGCTCCACAATGCGTTCTCACTCGATTAAGTTGAACATGGTCCTGGCTGCGGGGTTCGTGGCAATTCTCTTTTCCGCCGCGCCTTGTGCCGGGGCGACGACCAACACCTGGATCGCGCCCACCATTGACAATTGGAGCCACGGTACGGCTTGGTCGCAAGGGACTGTGCCGGCCGCAGGCGACAACGTGATATTTGACGGTTCAGTGAGTAATGCCACCTGCACTGTGGATCAGAACACGAATACCGTTGGTTCCTTGACAATGCAGAATGGCTACACGGGCACGCTTACATTCTCCAGTTTGTCTGTGTATACACTGTCCGTGGGCGGCAATGTCGCCTTAATCAGCGGCGCAACCCTGCAAGGAACTGCAGCGGGATATGGCACCTTGTCCTTCACCGGGAACCTCACCAACTCAGGGATCACAGTCTCCACGACGCCCAACCTCACCGCCAACGGTACTGCTGCGCAGGCCCTGGACGGAATCGTGGGGCTTGGCACCTTTACCGTGAATTCCACCAGCACAGTGACGCTCAATGGTCCTATAGGCTGTTCCATTTTCGGCATGGTGAATGGAACCTTGAGCGGCAGCAGCGTGACAGCCAGCAGTTCCTTCGACCTGATGAGCGGCACTGTAGCGTCCGTTTTGGCCGGCACGGGCGCCGCGACTACGAGTGGTTACGGAACAGTGACTCTGACGGCCGCCAACACCTACAGTGGCGGGACACAAGTCTATGCCATGAATCCCGGGACGCTCCAACTTGGCAATGCCAGCGCGCTGGGTAGCGGGCCACTCATGGTTCAGAGCGGCACTTTAGACTTGAATTCTTATGGGGTCACCGTGTCGGGCCTCCAGGGCACCGGCGGGATAATTACCGATAACAGCGCGGGGGCGGGCAACACCACGCTGACGGTCAACCAGATCAACAACACGGCTTGCGGCGCTGTCATCCAGAACGGCACCAGCAAGTCGCTTTCCTTGGCGCTTTCAGGCACGGGCATGCTGGTCCTGACGGGGGCAAGCACTTACACGGGCTCGACGACGATTAGCGCCGGCACCTTGCAGTTGGGCGTCAACAACGCCCTGCCAACCGGGACGGCGCTGTCCGTGTCCGGCACTTTAGATCTTGCTGGCGCCAGCCAGACGCTTGGGGCCTTGCTGAGCAACGGGACCGTGACCAACACGTCCAACGACATTGATTCGACGTTGACAGTGGCCTTTGGCGGCACTGATACGTTCTCCGGGACGATTACCGACTCTTTCCCCTCCACCAACAGGGTCCTGAACCTGACACTATCCGGCCCCGGGACTCTGACACTCTCAGGGATAAACACTTACTTCGGCTCGACGGTGGTGAACGGCGGGACGTTGCAGCTTGGCGTTGGCAACGCATTGCCAGCGGGAACTGCGCTCACTGTGGCCGGCGGCGCGACAGTAGACTGCAATGGCTTCAACCAGTCGGTCGCGGTCTTAGAGGGAGGTGCCAGCACGGCGGGGACGGTTGCGAACAGTGGCGGGCCAGCGACGTTCTCTGTGGCCAATAGCATCGCGGAAACGTTCGCAGGAACTCTGACAGGCGCCAATCTGAGTTTGGCCATGAACGGCACGGGCCAGTTGACTCTTTCAGGCGCCAACACCTATGGCGGCGGCACGACGATCAACGCCGGGACCCTGCAAATCGGCAATACCAGCGCCTTGGGCAGCGGCGGGCTGACCATCAATGGAAGCACTCTGGACCTGGATGGGAATTCCATCACCGTCGCGTCGCTGGCCGGAACCGGCGGAGCCATTGTGGCTCTCGTATCTATGGGGGCTGATCCCCCTGTCGTGCTGACGGTCAACCAGGGTATCAACACGACTTATGACGGCGTCATTCAGGATGGCTTAGCAACGCTTTCCCTCACGAAGTCCGGCTCCGGCACACTGTCGCTGACAGGGACCAACAACTTCACTGGGGCCACCACCATCAACGGCGGCACGCTCGAGGTAAACGGGAGCGACAGCAACAGCGCCGTTACGATCAATAGCGGCGGCACCCTGGCCGGGATGGGCACTGTAGCGGACGTAACAGTGCCGTCAGGGCAGACAGGGACCCTCAGCCCCGGTTCTGCGGCAACACCGGTAGCCACTCTGGCAACAGGCAATGTCACGCTCGCCTCTTCAGCCACCTACAAAGTGGCTCTGGACAGCGTTGCTCCGGCAGCCGACGAGATTAACGCGGGGACCCAGGCGGTGGACCTGGGTGGAAGCACTCTGTCCGTTACCAGCAACGGGAACCCGGCGCTGGGCAAAACATATACGATAGTGAACGCGGGGACGGTGAGCGGGACGTTCAACGGCCTGCCCAACGGGAGCTTTTTTGCCGCTCCCGCTGTTTCGAGGTGGTTTCAGATTTCCTATTCTGCAACTGCCGTGACGCTGACGGATGTCATTCCGCCGCCCATCATCACCAGCCCCACAACGGCTGCTGTGACTATCAACCAGGCTTTCAGCTACCAGATCACGGCCAACAACAACCCGGCGAGCTACAACGCGACGGGCTTGCCTTCTTGGGCCGCCGTCAACACCAGCACCGGAGCAATCACGGGCACGCCTGATGCGACAGGCTCAACCAACGTCACCCTCAGCGCCACGAACGCCACCGGCACGGGAATCGCCACGCTGACCATTACGGTCAACCCGCCTCTGCCTGTCATCAGCAGTCCCCTTACGGCAACAGGCGGTGTGGGACAAGCCTTCAGCTACCAGATCGCGGCCACAAACAGCCCGGCGAGTTTCAACGCCACGAGCTTGCCTGCGTGGGCCTCCGTCAACACCGGCACCGGAGCAATCACGGGCACGCCTAATGCGGCAAGCTCAACCAACGTCACCATCAGCGCCACCAACGCGGGAGGCACCGGTTCGGCAACTCTGGCCATAAACATCAACCCGCTGCCGCCCGCAATCACCAGTGCGGCAACCGCCACGGGAACAACGGGCGTGGCCTTC
>JBEKKG010000067.1:0-14259 GCA_050010835.1 Planctomycetota bacterium | reverse complement strand
CGTAGAAGACGGGTACAAAACCGACTGCCAGGATGGTCGAGGCCAGCATCCCGCCGAAGACGGCCGTGCCCAATGCCCTGCGCCCGGCCGCGCCCGCGCCGTGAGCATTGACGAGCGGATACACCCCCAGGATGAAGGCGAAGGAGGTCATCAGAATCGGCCGGAAGCGGCGGCGCGAGGCCTGGGCGGCGGCCTCGGCGATGCTCACCCCCGTTTCATGAAGCTGCCGCGCATACTCGACGATCAGGATCGCGTTCTTGCAGGCCAGCGCAATGATGAGCACGACGCCGACCTGCGTATACATGTTGTTGTCCATGCCGCGCAGCGCCACGGCCAGGGCCGAACCCAGCAGGCCGAGCGGGACGACGAAGATCACTGCCGCAGGCAGCGTCCAGCTTTCGTACTGCGCTGCCAGCACCAGGTAGACCAGCAGCACCGCCATGCCGAAAACAAACAGCGCCTGCCCGCTCGCCCTGCGTTCCTGATACGACATGCCGGTCCATTCGTAGCCGATGGAGGGCGGCAGGCTGTCGGCAAGCCGTTCCATCGTCAGCAGGGCCTCGCCGGAGCTGTGGCCGGCGGCGGGATCGCCAATGAGGGCCGCGGTCTGATACATGTTATAGCGTGTGATGACGCCGGGGCCGGTGGTCTGCTTCACATTCACGAGGGTTCCCAGCGGCACCATGCCGCCCGCGCTATTGCGGGCCTGCAGGTGCTTGATCTGCTCGGCGTCTTTGCGGAAGCGCTCGTCCGCCTGGACGCGCACCTGAAAGGTGCGGCCAAACTTGTTGAAGTCGTTTACATAGGCAGTGCCGGTGTAGGCCTGCAAGGTGTTGAACACGGTGCTCAAGGGCAGATCCATGGTCTTGGCCTTGGTGCGGTCCACGTCCACGAAAACCTGCGGCACCTCAGCGCGGTAGGTTGTCCTCACGCTCTTCTCGTTGAGGACCGGCTCTTTCTTGGCTTCGGCGATCAGGTTCTCCGTGGCCGTTTGGAGTTCGCGGCCCCCCACCCCGCCACGGTCCAGGACTTGCATTTGGAATCCGCCTGTCGCGCCCAGCCCGCGAATGGCTGGCGGCACCATCACAAAAACATCGGCCTCCTGTATCGCTGCGAATTTTTTGCGCAGTTCCCCGATGATGGCATCCATGCTCTGGCTCGGATCCTTGCGCAGGTCCCAGTGCTTGAAGCGGATGAAGCAGCGGCCTACATTCGAGGCAATTGTGCCGTCATAGGCCTGCCCTCCGACCTGGCTCATGTTGTCAACTCCATCCGTGCTTAAGACGAGGCCCCGAATCTTGTCCATCACTTCCCGCGTGCGCTCCTGCGACGCGCCATCCGGCAGTTGCACGCCTATGAACACGTAGCCTTGGTCTTCAATAGGCAGGAACCCCGTCGGCAGCGAGAGGTACAGCCAGAGCGCGAAGGTAATCAGGCCCGCGAACGCCAGCATGGCCAAGGGACTGAAACGGATAAGGCGCTTGATCGTCTGGTAGTACAGTTCCTCGCACTTGTTGTAGACGTAGTTGAAGGGATTGCAGAACACGGCGTTGAGCGTGCGGGAGAACAGGCCGGGATGCTCCGGATGCTTGCGCAGCCACTGGGCGCACTGGACGGGCTTGAGCGTCATGGCGTTGATGGCGCTGATGACGGCCGTAGCGGCGATAGTCAGAGCGAACTGCTGGTAAATCTGGCCTGTGATGCCGCCCAGGAAGATCGTGGGCAGAAACACGGACATCAGCACCAGGGTGATGCCGATGATCGGGCCGGTCAGTTCGTCCATGGCCTTGATCGTCGCGTCCCTGGGCGTCATGCCGCGCTCCACCCCATGTGCGGCGCCCTCCACGACCACAATGGCATCGTCCACCACGATGCCAATGGTCAGCACCAGCCCGAACATGGTCAACATATTGACGGTAAAACCCAGCGCCGCCATGGCCGCGAAGGCGCCCATGATCGTGACAGGCACAGTGGTGGCCGGCACCAGCACCGCGCGGAAGTCCTGCAGGAAGATCAGGATGACCAGCAGCACCAGGAAACCGGCCTCCCAGAGGGTCTTGTAGACTTCGTGGATCGAGACTTCGATGTAGCTCGTTATGTCCAGCGGGATGTTGTAGTCCAGGCCGGGAGGGAAGGTCTTTTTCAATTCCTTCATCTTCTCCTTCACTACCTTGGCGACCTCCAAAGCGTTGGCGCCGGGAAGCATGAAGACCGCGATGCCGGCCACGGGCTTGGCATCCAGCCTGATGTCCGTATCCGGGGTCGCCTTGCCCTGTTCCTCGAGCGCAAGGTTCCTGAGCGCGCCGCTCACCAGGAAGTACGAATCGTAATTCTTCCCGCCCAGCTCCACGCGGGCGACATCCTTGAGCCGTGTGAGCCCGCTGCCGCCTCCCGCGGTGTTCTTGATGACGATCTCTTCGAACTCCCGGGGCTCCACCAGACGGCCCTTGACCCTTACCGTGAACTGGAAGTTCCGTTCCTGATCAGAGGGCGGTTGGCCCACTTGGCCGGCAGGCACTTGGATGTTCTGCTCTTGGATGGCGTTCAGCACATCCTGGGTCGTCAGCCCGTGGGCCTGGAGTTTCTCCGCATCCAGCCAGACGCGCATGCTGTAATCCCTGCCTGGAATGACGAACATGTCACCCACACCCGGCAGGCGGTTAAGTTCGTCCCGGATGCGGATGCCCGCGAAGTTGGCCAGGTAGGTCTTATCGTAGATCTTCTCGTATTCTTTGTCCTTGGCGAAAAAGGTGACAAACATGGTGATGGCTGTGGACTGCTTCTTGGTGGTTATGCCCTGCCGCTGCACGTCCGGGGGCAACTGCGGCATGGCGATGGCCACACGGTTTTGCACCAGCACCTGGGCCATGTTCAGGTCCGTGCCCACCTCGAAGGTGACCGTCAAACCGTACGAGCCGTCATTCGCGCAGTTCGAGGACATATACATCATGCCTTCGACACCGTTTACCTGCTGTTCGATGGGCGCGGCTACAGTGTCCGCCAATACCTGGGAGTCCGCTCCAGGGTACGTCGTCGAAACCTGAATTGTGGGCGGCGTGATCTGGGGATACAACTCCGCGGGCAACCGGAAGATGCACAGTCCCCCGATGACCATCGTCAGGATCGCGATGACGTTGGCGAAGATCGGGTGGTCTACGAAGTAGCGCGCGAACATGGCTTCCTTCCTACTTGGGGTCTGGTTTCGAGGTTGGGGCAACCGCGTTGCCCGGCCCCTCCACAACGACGGACTTGGGTTCCTCCCGCAAGGGGTCCACCTTGGAGCCCAGGCGCGCGCGCTGCAGGCCCTTCACAATCACCTGTTCATCCGGCTTCAAGCCGGACTCGATGACCACCATGCCGCCCTCTGCCTTCGGCCCGACCTTTACCGGCCGGAACTCCACGATGTTCTCGCTGTTGACCACCAGCACGAACGGACCGCTCTGGTCCGTGCCCAGGGCGCGTTCGTTGATGACCAGCGCTTCCGGTATCTCGGTCAACACCATCTTGATTTTGGCGTAGTTGCCGGGCCGCAGGAAACCGTTGGGATTGGGGAACTCGGCGCGCACTTTCAAGGTGCCGGTGCTGGCGTCCAGAGCCCGGTCGGCGAAAATGATCTTGCCTTCGAGCGGGTAAAGCGAACCGTCCTCCAAGATCATATTCACCGACATTTTGCCCACCACGGTCCGCCCCATGTTCTTCTGATCGCCCAGCCTCCGCAGTTCGTACATCTCCCGCTCGCTGATGGCGAATTCCACCCAGATGGGGTCCACCTGGGACACCGTCGCCACCACCAAGGGCGCAACTTCATTGTGGCCGACCATCCGGCCGGGCTTGACAAGGGCCTTGCCGACCCGCCCTCCCACAGGCGTGTACATTTTGCAATAGCTCAGGTTGAGTTCCGCGTCGTCCACAACGGCCTTGGCCGTGGCCACGCTGGCTTCCGCCAGGGCCACACCGGCTTCGGCTTGGGCCACGCGAGTCTGGTAATCGGCTTCGGCTTGGGCCAGCTTGGCGTGGCTCGCCTCCAGCATGGCTTTGGCCTCTTTCAGGCCGGCCTCGGCAGCATCCAGTTGCGAACGCGCCATGGCGGCGGCCGCCACGGCGACCCGCGAGTCCTTGGCCACCTGGTCGGCGTTGACCAGCGCGGCCTCATCCCTGGCCACGTTGGCCTTGTCCACCTCGATGTCCTTGACGTTCTTCGCCTGGATCAGGGCCACCTTGGCGCTCTGCAGTGCGGCCTGGGCGTTCAGCAACTGCGCCTTGGCTTTCTCCAGAGCCACCTTGTACGGGTCGGGGTCAATGACGAACATCAGGGCGCCCTGCTCGACCTCACTCCCCTCTTGAAAGTGCATTTCCTTCAAGAAGCCCTCCACGCGCACAATCAGGTCCACCGTCCGCGGCGAATCCACCAAGCCCACGTATTGGCCGTACACGGCCACCTTCTTGCGCGAGGGCAAGGCCACGGTCACTTCCGGCGGCGGCGGCGGCTTTGGTGCTTCCTTTTTTTCACACCCTGCGGCCACCAGGAGCAAGAGGCACAGCACGGCCCCGTGGCGCAAGTTGGCAACTTGCGCTACGAACGAATCATCCTTCACACGAATCCATTTCATGGCTCATTCTTCCTGAAACTGGCCTGGCGATGAACGTGGAGTTGCACGAAGCGCCACGCGCACTTGAAGCTCTCCCGCCAGTCCTCCGTAATGCTGTAGAAACACGGCACGACAAGCAGCGCCAGTACCGCCGGGATGATTACACCGCAGAATCGGACGCAGCAACCGCAGGGCGCGCAATCTCATGTGTTCTTCCCTTCGGAGCGGGCAATCCCGCCCAAGAACACGTCCAGGATCAACCCGGCCACACGCGCCGGCGAAAGGTGCGGATCGCCGAAGTAAAGCATGTTGCGGTTCATCCCCATCAGCATCTCCGCCGCCGGACCGGCGTCCACCGCGCGGAACCCGCCGGCGGCCTGTCCGTCGCGGATGACCTTGGCGAAGATGCCGCGCAGTTTCGCGCGGTACAACGAAAGGCGTGAACCCTTTTGCAGGCAGGCGCGGGCCCATTCCCGCTGCATCACCTCGAACGAATCGCTGTGCTGGCGGAAGTGCCGGGCCACGCATTCCAACATCTGGAACAGGCGCTGCCGTGCGCCCTCCGGCTGCTCCGCCACTCTGGCCAGATCGCCGGCCAGCTCATCCAGCGAGATCCAGCAGGTCGCGGCCAGAAGCGCCTCTTTCGTGCGATAGAAGCGGTAGATGGTGCCCTTGGCCACGCCGGCCGCGCCGGCCACGTCTTCCATCAGCACCTCGTGGAAGCGCTTCTGCCGGAACAGCCGTGCCGCGGCTTCCAGAATGGCGGGGCGATGGTCTTTGGCGGTGCGCATTTCCTCTCCTGGTCACAAATGACTGACCAGTCAGTTTACACTAGATACCACGGGCCCGACCTTTGTCAAGCCTTATTAGGCATGTAGGACAAGCTTTCCAGCTTGTCCGGGCAAGCTGGAAAACTTGCCCCACAAAGAACCTGGATTTCGACCGCACCTAATATATCATGCTTGCCAGGAACAGGAGGCCGCCGCGCTGATGCAGAACGCGACTCGCACGCTTCTCTTGTTGTTCGTGGCCGGGACGGTGCTCGGTGGCGACAGGGTGTCGGCGCCCGATGTGTCCGCGCGGCACGAGGCGGAGAAGGTCATCAAGGAAGTCTTCAAAGAAGACTATGCTTTTACCGTGCCTGAAGAGCGGCAAATGCTGGCCAGGAAACTCGCGCAAAAGGCCGAGGAAACACAGATAGATCTGGCGGCCAAGTATATGTTCTGGCGTGAAGCCGCTTCCTTGCTCGCCCAGTCCGGGGACCTGGACGCGGCCCACTCCGTGCTGGAGAAGATGACTGGATTTTTCGCGGTGGACCGGAACGAGCTGAAGAAGGCCGTCTTCGCGGATGCTGCTTCCGCCACGAAAGACCAGGATGTGCTCAGTGTGTTGACTGGCGCGGGCGCTCTGCTTGGCACCCCCGGCGACCCCGAGGCCAGCCTGCTTGTCGGGAAGTACAAATGCTTCACCAGGGGAGAGTGGGTGACCGGCCTGGCCCTCTTGGCAAGGAGTTCCGATGCAACGCTGGCCGCGCTGGCCCGGAACGACCTCAACAACCCCGCCGCTACTCTGGCACAGATGGCCCTGGGGGACGCTTGGTGGGAGTGGGCGGAAAAGTCGCCGGCGCCGCAGGCCCAGGGCGCTCTCAAACAACGGGCCAGGTTCTGGTATGAGAAGGCCCTGCCCCTGCTGACAGAACTGAACAAGACCAAAGTGGAGAAACGGACGCAGAGCGTCAACCTGCCGGCCACGCTGACCCTTGAATTGGGGGGTGGTGTGAAAATGGAGTTCGTGCTCGTCGAAAAGGGCGCCTTCACTATGGGCGCGCCGGACGGTTTACTGGATGAAAAACCCGTTCACACGGTCACTCTTACCCAACCCTTCTACATCGGCAAATATCCGGTCACTGTAGGGCAGTTCAGACTTTTCATCAAGAAGATGGGCTACCAGACTCAATGCGAGAAAGCTGGCAACAAGGGGTGGACCGTAATAGATGGCAAGTGGCAGGAAGCAACTGACATCAACTGGGAGAACCCTGGCTTCAAGCAAAGCGATGCTCATCCAGTGGTCCTGGCAAGTTGGCAGGATGCCCAGGCTTTCGCCACTTGGGTGAGCGAGTTGACTGGCCGAGACGTGCGCTTGCCCTCGGAGGCGCAGTGGGAGTTTGCAGCGCGAGGGCCTAAGAGCCTCAAGTACCCGTGGGGTGACAAATGGGCGGTGGGGTTGTCAAATCATAAGGACGCTGCATTGAAGAACAGCGGTTTCGCCGATACCCCCGATGCGCCCTGTAGCAAGGATGATGATGGTTTCGCATTTACTGCCCCCGTAGGGCTTTACAGGAACTCAAGTTGGTGTGGCGCATTCGACTTGGCAGGGAATGTATCGCAATGGGTCCAGGACAGGTATGCTGCCCTCTATTATGGCGCCAACCCGCAGGGGCTCGCCCAGATTGACCCTCCGGGGCCTGGCAGTGGCGATGAGCGCGTAGTGCGCGGCGGCTCCTGGTCTGATGTTGAACGCGACTGCCGCTCAGCCAGGCGTATGCACGTCGAGCCGGAACGATGGTTCGCCAATCTCGGTTTTCGCGTGGTAGTGGTCTTGCCAGTACAGCAACCCTGAATTGAGGCCTGGGGCTTTGCCTCTTCACGGTGGGCACCCGACCTCAAGCCCCATGCCTAAGTCCGGCAATTATTGCCTATGAATATGGCGCTGCCTTTGCGAAAGGCAGTGGCGGTGTTGTGTCCCTTGGTGAGGGCAAAGCCTTGCAGCAGAGAGACCCCCTATTGTCAACTGGCGGGATGCTTTTGGCCGCGGCGGCCATCGTCTGCGGCATTGGTTTGTTCGTGGCGGGGGCCATTACGGGAGCTCCCGTGCAAGAAGACCCTGCCGGCCAATCCGATGCAGCGCTCGCAAGCTTGCCTTCCACGCTGGTGCAACCGCCGAAGGAAGAATTCAGAATTGAGAAGTCTGCGGAACAAGTTCCGGAAGGCAGTGCAGCAACTGATTTGGGGTTGCTCGTTCAAGAGTACAAAGAACTTGCTGCGGATGGCGATTATGATCGTGCTCGCAAGGTGGCCCAGAAAGCACTGGCGGCCGCTGGACAGACGGACCCTCCTTGGCTCAGGCGCCTTGCGGATGCGACCTACATGTGCGAGGCGTTGGCGGATCCACAACGCAGTGCCGCGGCTTATGCGGGCTATGCTGTGCTTATAGAGCAACCGGACGCTGGGATGCGCAGTGAAGATCGCGAATGGGCGCAGTATCGCGCTTGCTTGTGCTTGCGCCAGATGGGACTATGGGGCAGTGCAACGGAGGCGGCCCAAGCTTTCCTGGCCAGCTTCCCTGCCAGTTCCCACGCGCTTGAGATCAGACTGCTCCACGCCCAGGGGCTCGACTCGAGTGCCAAGCGTGCCCACGGGCCAAGAAGAGAACTCACGCAGGTTACCCCTGTGGCCACCCCGATGGCTGAGGGGCGGGGCAGGCGGGCACTGAGACCGGCCTCCGGCCGTCTGGAAACCGGCTCCGCGTCCCCGCCGGCCCAGACGATCGAGGCTGAGATAGACGGCGAGAAAGCGGAACTCGCCAGGCTCCAGCCTGCTGTTGTGCCAGCCCCGGAAGCGAGCGTGTTGGCCACTTCTTCATACGCACCTTCTGTAAGCATGGCGCTCGAACAGGCATTGCCACGATCCTCAGCGCCTGGCGCGCCGGACACAGAGACGGAGCTGGCTCAGAGAACCCAAGCGGTGAAGTCTCTGGCAGTGCTGATCGCGTCCATGAAGCAGGAACGCGCTAAGCCTCCTGTTGAGCCAACCCGCCTGCCCGTGATCCTCCAGCGGCAAGTCGAACTGGCCAAGGCTCCCAGCGGACAAGAACAGGACTCCCTGCAAGCGGTTCCCGCAACCGCCAGCGCCAAACCGGACGAAGTGCAGTGGGAGCGCCCGCCCCAGGTATTGCGGATCACAGCGCAACGGCCGATCTCAGAACCCTGCATCCCGGAATTGCCCAAGCCCGCAGGCGAGCCCTTGCCGACTCACCGCTTGAAGCCCTTCTTCACAGCGCAGGCGCTGACGCTGGGCACTGAGAGCGGCAGGAATGTTGTCGTGGCTGAAGGCGTTCTCGAACGGTGCCTGCCCGCCCCCGTTGTGGGCAGCGAGTATGTTCTGGTGCAGAATGGCCAAAACCTCTATTTCCTCACCCCAAGCGGGGACGTCAATCTCGAGAGTTTCGTCGGCCACGGTGTCTGCATCACGGGGTTGCCGCTGCAGGGCTCGGGTTGTGGAGCGCCGGTATTGGAAGTGGGAACCGTCTCAATTCAAGAACACTGAGCCCAACATGCCTGCGCGGCACGCGCAAGCACTCATATACAGCCTTGCTTCTACCCTCTTGCAGCTAGTTCCGTTCGCCTGCTTTGGCTGCGTTGCAACCCCGGGGGAATGTTGGTCCCAGGGGTTGGGGTTTTGAGCACGGTTGCGTCCTGGAGTTGCGATAGGAATCTGTCGTCGGCGAGTTCCTCAACTATCTTCCCTGATTCGCGGCGCGTAGGCAGGTCTACAGCGGGTACCGCTTGCGGTTGCGGCTGGCTCGCAAGTTTTTCCATAGCTGCCCGTTTTGCAGTCAGCTCATTTTGAACATTCGCCAGTTGGCTCTCCAGCTTCTCTACCTTGCTGTGGTGCTTGCCGTTAAGCTCTGCTTCAGCCTCCGTAATCAGGCCCTTGAGCGATCTCTCCGCGTTGGCGAAGGTTTCAGGCGGCACAAAATCCTTCAGATCACTCAACTCCTGGAGCTTGCCCTTCAGGCGCGTCAAGTCCTCGCCAACAACCTTCACTTCGGTCTTGCACGCCTCAATCGCTGCCAGGATTCCGGCTTCAAGGCTGGACAATCCTTCGATTTCCCTTGTGAGATGCTCGTAGGTCTGCATCTCCTTACGCTCCCGAGCTTGTTGCAATACCTGATTGACCACGACCTCGGTCAACATCTTGCGATCCATCTTCTTGTATAAATCGTATGGGGGCAACCCGGTGGATTCACAGGCCGCGATAACAACCTTCGCCGCTAGGGCAGGGTCTGTCTGATGCACACCTTGGAGCGAATAACTTCGATCGTCCTTCATCGAGTTCTTCCTCCCAGCAAACCACGGGCTTGCCAGACAAGGCTCTCAGCATCCCGTTAGGATTACCGAGTTGCGCCGTGGCAACGCCGACTCCCCCCCACTTCCTTGACGAACCGCGCAGTTCAAATGCTGCAACTTCTTCCAGCAAACTGAACCTTCCGACCCTCGGGAAAGCCTGGTCTCTCCTCCCCGCAAAAATCCTGCCGAGATTTAGGTATTGTGCCCGAACAAGCCTTTATGTCAAGAACTAAATCCATTTTTTCCAGAATTTACCTTAAGTTTTCCGGATTACCGCTGCTTGCCAAAATCCGGACACATAACCAGTGTGTCAGCAACGACTTGAAGATGGTGAAACTTGATTTCCACTACGCGAGCCTGGAACACAAACAACGGCCACAAAGCATAAATCAGATGACTATTGTCCACCATTGAGACCCCCGAAGCCGCGCAACCCTGGCAAAATACAGTGGGATATTGCAAAATGCAGCTTATTCTGCCTGTCAAGTGCTGTATTTGCAACAGTGCAGAGCCAAGCCCTGTTGCTGTTGGCAATCCTAGCCGCCGTATCATGGTTGATATTATGTTGGAGAACAAGCTGTTGTTTTCCCCTTTTGCCTTGCGGGAGAGGAGTTGTTGTTTTTCCTCTCCCTTGCGGGAGAGGCGTTTTTGTTTTCCCTCTCTCCCTGCGGGAGAGGGTAGGGTGAGGGGTCAAAACTGAGAATCAATTGTCCATTCCGGGGACGGGCGTGTTGTACTCGAACTCGTTCAACGCCGGCCGGTCCTGGAAGTACTTCGGGACCGAGAGGTCCAGGGCATTCAGCCGCGCCTGGGCCTGCCGCAGCGGCTCCAGAGCCTTGGCCGAGCCAATGAAAAGCACGGCAACCTTCTCCGGCGCTACCGGTACCTCAAAGGCGCCGCGCGCGTAAGCAAGCAGCCATGTCCGCTCCCTCACGGTCGCGGCTCGGACTGGACGGTTACCGAAAATCCAAAAACTAAAATCGAAAATCGAAAGAGTTCCTGTACCTTGTTCTGGGGACCGCAATGAACCGTGAAACGCTGACATCCCGCGAACGTGTGATCCGCACTCTCAAGCGCCAGCCCGTGGACCGCCTGCCTCTCGATCTGGGCAGCCACACGGCCACGGGCATCTCGGCTTTCGCTTACTGGAATCTGCGCAAACACCTGGGACTTTCCACGGACGGCATCTGGATACCGGACGCCGTTCAGCTTACCGCCTACGTGGATGAGGACATCCGGCGCAGGTTCCACCTGGATTGCGTCATGCTCGAAACGCCCTGGCCGCAACCCGCAAAATGGAAACCGCGAGAGGGCTTTGAGTTCACCATCCCCGCGGCCATGCAGCCTGTGCTTTCCGCCTCCGGAGAATGGCTTGTGCGGCAGGGCGAGCAGACCATGCGCATGCCGCCTGGCGGCTATTTCTTCGATGGCGCCTGGCTCTCGTACTGGGGTCTCGGCAATGAAGACAGCGACCTCGCCGCCTATGCGCGTGAGGCGGAACGGATTTTCAAGGAGACGCCCTACGCCACCAACTTCAACGGCAGAGTTTACGGCGGCGGGTTCAACGCCTTCTTCGGAGGCGTGGACCGCCTGGTGCAGATGCTGGAAGACCCCCAGGCGGTGCACGAAGAACACCGGGTCCGGTGCGACGAGTTCATCCGGCGGGCCGGCAAGATCATTGACCTGCTGGGATCTTACGTCCAACTCCTGACGGTCTGCGACGACATGGGCATGCAGCAGGGCCCCCTATGCAGCCCGGCTCTGGTGGAGCAGTGTGTCGCGCCGTATCTGAAGAGGTTCTGCAGCTTCATCCACCGCAATAGCGACATCAAAGTGTTCATGCACAATTGCGGCTCGATCCTGCCGTTGATTCCCATTCTGATTGATTGCGGCGTGGATGTGCTCAACCCCGTCCAGATTTCGGCCCGCAACATGGACCCGCACGAACTCAAGCGCCGGTTTGGGGACCGCCTGGTTTTCTGGGGCGGCGGTTGCGACACTCAGAACGTCCTGGACAAGGGCACCCCGCAGGCCGTCTCGCAGAACGTGCGCGAACTCGTCCGCACCTTCAAGCCCGGCGGCGGCTACGTCTTCAACCAAGTCCATAACATCCTGGGGAACGTCCCTTCGGAGAACATCGTGGCCATGCTCGATACCGCCTATGAGGAAAGCTTCTACTGAACATCTTGTAACCGTTCAGCCCCCACGGCCTTCCCCGCGTCCGCGGGACAGAGAATGGGAAGAATAGGAAGTATGGGAACGATGGGAGTGCTAGGAGAACTCAGCACAACTTCTTCCCATCTTTCCCATTCTTCCTATTCTTCCCATTCCCTTTCCCGTGGAGGGCCGGGGTGGGGTGAAGGTTGCCAAAATCCAGAAGGAGAGTTTACCATGAAGAAAATCCAAATTCTCGGCGCCGGTTGTGCGAAGTGCGAAAGACTGGCCCGGAACACCGAGGCCGCGGCGCGGGAACTGGGCCTCGAATACGAACTCGTCAAAGTCAGCGACATAACTGAGATCCTGAAGTTCGGTGTAATGCTGACGCCCGCCCTGGTCGTTGACGGCGTCGTGAAGCTGGAGGGCCAGGCGCCCGGTCCAGGCGAGATCAAGAAGCTGCTGGCCTGAGGCAGCCCTGGTTTGAGCAAGGCAACGATAGCACACGGACCACCACGTCTGCCGCCCCATCACCGCCGCGCTGCTGTCCCATTACTCCTATTCTTCCCATAGTTGTTGTCTTACTACTCGTGCCTCAGCGCGTCTATCGGGTCCAGCCGCGAGGCCCGCCAGGCGGGATAAAGCCCGAAGAATACGCCGATGGCCGCTGAGAAAGCTATGGCGATGACGACCGAGAGCAGGCTCAACGTCACGGGCCACTTCAGGATCAAGCTGCACGCCGCCGAAAGACCCGCGCCAAAGGCGACCCCGGCCAGCCCGCCGCAGCCGCTCAGCACCACGGCCTCGATCAGGAACTGCATCAGGATGTCCCACTGGCCGGCGCCAATGGCCAGGCGCAGACCGATCTCGCGGGTGCGCTCGGTGACTGAGACCAGCATGATGTTCATGATGCCGATGCCGCCGACAAGCAGCGAGATGAAAGCTATGGCGGACAAGAGCGCCGTGGCGGAGAAGATCACCTTGTCCACCATCGCCGCCATCTCGCCCAAATCCTGGACCTCGATGTCGTCCTTCTTGTTGGCGGCGAGTTTATGGCTATGCCGGATGGCCGCCCGCACTTCGTCCTTCATCTTGGGAATCTCATCGCGCACTCTGGCGGTGATGAAGACCACTTCCACGTAGCGCCAGCCCCGCAGGTACAACTGCACGGTGCTGCACGGGGCCAGGACCACCTTGTCCTGGTCCTGGCCGCCCAAGAGCGAGCCCTTGGGCTCCAGCACGCCCAGGACCACGAACGGGCGCCCGCTGATGCGGATGAGCTGGCCCAGGGGGGACAGGCCGCCAAAAAGTTCGTCAGCCACGGTCTTGCCCAGCAAACAGACCTTCGCGGTGCCGTGCACGTCCGCGCTGGTGAATTCGGCGCCAGAGGCCACTTTGTAGTTGCGCAGCCGCAGGAAGTCCGGCCAGACGCCCGCGACCTGGCAGTCTATGTGCCGGTTGCCGTTCGTCATCTTGCCGCCCCAGGACACACAAGGCGACAATTGGGCCACGGAGGGACAGTGATACTGGATGGCTTTGACGTCATCGTTTTCGAGCGGGCGCCAGCGCTGCATGGGATTCTCCGCGTCCGGGTCGTAGCGCGGAGTGACGAAGATCAGGTTCATGCCGATGGAGCTGAGGTCGCGCTGGATCATCGCCCGGCCGCTGAAGCCGATGTTCACCAGGGCCACGACGCAGGTGACGCCGATGATGTTGCCGAGCATCGTCAGCGCCGAGCGCAGTTTGTTGGCCGCGAGGGCCTGAAAAGCGAGACGCAGCGGCGCGATCATGCTTTGACGGGGGCCTCGTCTTCCCGCGGCAGCGCCGCCAATTGCGTGCGCGCGTCCAGCGCCGTCTGCACGGCATCCCCGATCAGATGTCCGTCGCGCAAGAGGAGCCGGCGTGTGGCGCACGCGGCGACATCGAGTTCGTGGGTAATGAGGACCACCGTGAGGCCGTCCCGGTTCAGCCGCTGGAGCAGCGTGAGGATCTCCAGGCCCGTGCGCGTGTCCAGGTTTCCGGTCGGCTCGTCGGCCAGCAGCACTCGCGGACTGTTCACCAAGGCCCGCGCAATCGCCACCCGTTGCTGCTGGCCGCCGGACAATTGCGTGGGCCGGCGCTGCAGCTTGTCGCTCAACTCCATGCGGGCCAGCGCCTCCTGGGCGCGCTTGCGGCGTTGGCCGGAGGACACGCCCTTCACATAGTGCAGCGGCAACTCCACGTTCTCCTGAGCGGTGAGGCGCGGCAGAAGCTGGAAGTTCTGGAAGACGAAGCCCAGGGTGCGCAGGCGCAGCCGGGCCAGGTTGCAACGCGACTCGGCCGGCACGTCGCGCCCTTCGAGCCGGTACAGTCCGGAGGTGGGCCGGTCCAGGCAGCCCAGGATGTTCA
>JBEKKG010000066.1:0-19136 GCA_050010835.1 Planctomycetota bacterium | reverse complement strand
AACGTAGAGGAGAATTCGGGCGCGCAAGTTCATGGTTCGCGGTTCGTGGATCGTTGTTCGTGGTTCGTTTTCCTGGTTCGGTGTTTATTCTTGTTCAGTCCAGCATTTCTTGCGGAGAACTTTCTTGAAATCGCTGACCTTCAGTGTGTTGTGCATGCCCCTAGAGGTGTGCGGTATGCCACCACACAACAAGATCTCCGCAGAAGCAATGAAGTCAGATGGAATGATGATCTCCCCGAAAAAGTACTTGCCGTCATCAGTCTTCTTTCCAACAAGATCGGCGAGCAGAAGAATCTTGTCATCTTTTTTCACAAATATCCTGAACGTTGTGTATTCTATCTCCACCCCTTCCAACTTGTCCTTGTCGTGGGTCGGCAAGTAGAAAGATATTTGTGCTCCGGTTCCGTCGTCATGAACGACGCTCTCCTCTGCGAAAGCCACCCAAGGGACCGTCATCAGGAGTACCCAAAGACATCGTTTCATTTTCAATTCCTCACACCTAACCCATTTTCATCTGCGTTCATCTGCGGTTCCAATTCACCGCGCCTCCGGCTTAACCGGTGGCGCCGGCGGATCGGGGAAAATTTGCTGGGGCGCCAGCCGTTCCATGCAGGCGCGCACCAGCCGGTACTCTTCCGCGGCAGCCTGGAATTCCGCGGTCTCCAAGGCGCGGTTCACGTTGGGCAAGGTGATGTAGCCCTCAGCGTCGGCGTTGGCGTCCCCGGGCTTGAAGACCTTGGGGAAGGGCGCGGGATCGGCTTCTTCCATAGCCTCGCCCTGCGGCCCGATCCGGATTACTTTGCGGCGGTAGGGGTTGAGCCTGTTCTCGGCGTCGCGGACGCGGTCGGCGTTGCGCAGGTTCTCGTCGTGGCTGGCCATGCGCAGCCGCAGCACTTGCAGCACCTTGGTCAGCGCATCCGCGACTTTCTGAGGCTCTTTGCCCAGCGGAATCGTGGTGTGCCCGGGCGTGCGTTCCACCGGCACTCCCAGCGCCTTGAGCTGTTGTTCCGTCCAGGTCAGGTCGGCGTGGATGACTATGGGGGGATTGCCGGCGGGCGGCGGCGGGGCGGTGACGCTGAGCGGGGCGGGCTGGTTCAGCGCGCGCAACGCCTCGGCGAGGACCCGGCGGAGAGCGATGCAATAGGCCGCGCACGCGCCAGGAGCCAACTGAGCTAGATCGCCGTATTCAAGGTGGCCTGGGCGGAGCGGCGAATCGCCTTCGGCCAGCGTGACGCCTTGTGGCGTGGGCGGCCTCGCCATAACCCCCCCAAGACAAGGCATGAACCCCGACAGGCGCACGACCTGCAGCCGTCCTAACTCCAGCGTCGTGCCGTCCCGTAGAGAAGCGCGCACCTGGCCGTCAGGCTGGACCGTGAGTTGCGTGGTCTCAGGAGGGACTTTTTTCCATTCGCCCGCCGGCTTGAAATCTCCCAGCCCCAGCGTCCAGTCCTCGGCCACGAAGAGCCGGCCGCCGCGCATGTACACGCCTTCCGAAACCGGCCCAGTTCTGGGTTGCACAACAAAAAAGGAGTGCGGATCGTCACCGGCGTCGGCCAAGGCGAGATCCAAGGGATGGCCCGTGTAGACCAGTTTGCCAGGGAAGAAGCGGCCTTTGGCCGCCCCGCTCCAGACGAGCTGCCCCGGCTGGCGGGCACTCATCTCCAATTCCTGGAGCTGCGCAAGCCGGTCCGCTGCCCCTTCCATCCCCAACAGCAACTGTGTCTCAAACGCAGCACGCTCATCAGCCGCCACCGTGCGCGTCCAGAGACTTCTTTGGGTGCTGCCCGCCTCTTGCGGCAGGAAGCCGAATTTCTTCAGTTCCTCAGTGAGCGAACCTCTGACGGGGGCCGTTGCCAGATGGAGGTGCGCCACGCCGCCATCCTGGGAAACCCTGGCGACCGCCGCAATCGAGTCCCCGCGCAGCAACTCAGGCGCGCCCGCGTCCTGCGGGCCGGCGGCCGTGCGGCGCAGCGGCGGCACAACCTGCGGCGGCGCGCGCTCGATCACGCTCGGCGCCCGCGGTTCGGCAGGGTGGAAAGTATCCAGGCGCGGCGCATTTTCCTGCGGGGCCGGCTCCCTGTTGCAGCCCGCCAAGAGAAGCAGGAGCGCGGCGCAAAGCAGGAATACTGCAAGGACTTTTTGCCACAGAGAACACAGAGAACACAGAGAAAACGGATAGAACAGAAGCCCCTCTCTGTGTCCTCTGTGTTCTCTGTGGCTGAGCGTTCGTTGTAGTATTGGGCTGAGCACACTCTCCCCCAGTGCTACTTCTTGTAGGTCAGTGACTGCATGATCTGGCGCATCTGGGCCTGCAAGGCGGGGGTGAGCACATCACCCCGTCCATCGAACTCGGCAAGGTACGCCCCATCAGGCCCGTCTACGATATAATAATAGCGGAAGCGGAGTTTGTCGCCTGCGGAATACTGGAAGCCGAGTTCCGAACAAACGTAAACACCGTCAATGAAGGCGCCGAAGTTCTCCCAGTCGTCTTTTTTGTCGGCCTTGGTCACGCCCGGTGCTTTGCGCAACTCCTCCTGCCGCGCCGTTCTAGTTGTCCCCTTTGGGCACTGCGTAATCTTGAGGGTGGCGGCCCCCGCAGCCTCACCCTGCTGCAGCAACTGCGCCACGCCGGCGCCAACCGTCCACGACGAGGGCAAGGTGACTGTCGCTGCCCCGGCCACTAACTTAGCTTCCGCCTTGGGTTGCGCAGCCTTACCAGGTGACTCCGGCTTGGCAGGCGTTCCCAGGGTGCCGGCTTTGTCGTCTTCAGGAGCCGTGCCGGTCCCTTCGCGGGTGGCGCGGCTCAGCCACCAAACCAACAGGGCTAAGGCAGCCACCCCCGCTGCCGCGGCCACGATTTTCACCAAGGAACGTTTCCTGGCAGCCTCCCACTGAAGCGCGAGAGCATCCCGTTCGATTTCAACCGCTTCCTCGTGTTCGGCCTTGTTGCCGGCAGCCTGCATCGCTTCGCGCGCCCGGCTGACTGCGCCTTTGAAGTCGCGGCGGCTGAGGCGATAGCGGGCTTCTTCCAGCGCCAGTCTGCGGTTTTCGGCCTTCAGCGCCTTATCCGCCAGCTCAATCTTGACCTCCAGGGCGGGATGAGAGGTGGCGTTGAGCTGCGCGTCCTTCCAGGCGGCCAGCGCCTGCGCAAGCTGGCCTTGGCGGTAGCAGTCGTCGCCGCGTTTCTCGATGTCGCTTCTGGGGATGGTGGATTTGACGTGGGTGTCGAGGCCGCCGAAGATCACGCGGGTTCCCTTGGCCTTGGGGGAGCCGGGCAATCCCAGAGTATGCGAGGTGGGCGGTGCAGGCGAGACGCTTGCGCCAGGTACCGCGGGCGTCCCGCCCGCCGGTGCAGGCGAGACGCCTGCGGTACGCGGCGGCGCGGGTGCGCGTCCCCCTTGCAGGGGCAGCAGTGCCAGGCCGCTCTTCAGCCGGCCGATGTCGGCCAGCACGCCATTGGCCGTACCGTAACGCTGCACGGGGTCCTTGGCCAGCAGCCGCGAGATAAAAGCCGTGGCTTCGGGCGTTACGTCCTCGCGCAGGGCTGCCAGCGGCACCGGGGGGCGTTCCAGCACCTGTTTGGCCAGCTTGTCTTTGTCTTCGCCGGGATAGGGGTCCTGGCCGGCCAGGACAAGGTAGAGGCACGCGCCCGCGCCATAGATGTCGCCCTCCGGCGAGGCGGGCGAGCCGCCCAAGATCTCCGGGGCCAGATAACCAGTGGCCGGCCCGGCTACAATTGCGGCCAGGGGCCGTTCCACAAGGCTCAAGCCGCCCGCGCTCTCCAGCTTGAGGTCCTGGTCCTGTGTAATCAGCACGCAGCCGGACCAAAGGCAGCCGTGGCAGACCCTGGCGCCATGCAGAGCTTGCAGCGCCAGGAAAAGCTGTTCGGCGAGCACCAGGCAGTCCCGCCACGCCACTTTGGACCCGCCTATGACCATCTGCCGCAGCGGCTTGCCGGGCGTAGGTTCTTCCAGGCTATAGGCGCCCACCCCGGACTCCAGGCCGGTGCTATACACCGTCACCAGGCCCGGATGAGCCACTGCGCGGGCGGCTTCCCAACCTTTGGCCACGGCCGCGTTCAGTTCCTGTTCCTGTCTCAGATTCGCGCGCAAAACCCTGAGCGCCACGGGCGCGGCTGAACTGGCCGCCTGATACACTTCTTCGTAAGCGCCTCTGTTCAGGAGCTTCTGGAGCGGATAGCCGGCGATGGCATGCCCGACAAGATCACTCATGGTCCTCTTTCGCCTTGGTCAAATCGCGCCGGCATTATGTTTGAAGCGAAGCGGATATGCAAGGGACTAAGGGATTTTAGTGACCGTTCACCCACACCCCGCCCCTCCCCGTCCACAGGGGTAGTGGATGGGAAGAAAGGGAAGTATGGGAAGTATGGGAAAGATGGGGAAAAATAATGATGAGTTCTCGCATCATTCCCATCATTCCCATGCTCTGTCCCGCGGACGCGGGGAAGGCCGGGGTGGGACTGGACGGTTACCAAACCGTTATCCCTTCAGCAACTCCACCAGGCCCGGAATGTCGTGCTGTTGCGCTTCGCCGTGCACAGGGACGCCGGCCTCTTTCATCGCGGCGGAAGTCACAGGCCCAATGGACAGGCAACGCAACTTGCCGGCGGCCAGCACCTTCTTGAGCCGCTCCGGTCCGAGAATCTGAGCGAAGTTGCGGACGGTGGAGGCCGAAGTAAATGTCACCGCGTCAACTACTCCTTGCTCCAGCGCGGCGAGCGCCTCTTCCTGGCCTTCAGTTTCCAGAACAGTCCGGTACGCGACGGCCTCAGTAACCTGGCCGCCCAGCCGCCGCAGCGTTTCGGGCAGTTCGCTGCGCGCGATGTCAGCTCGCGCCAGCAGGAAACGCTGGCCGGCCACGGCATTGCGGGACTGCAGTTCGGCGGCGATGGATTCGGCGAGGAATTTGGGCGGCACCAGGTCCGCGCGGATGCCTTTTTCCAGCAACCGTTGGTCCGTGGCGGAACCTATGGCCGCAACCTTGGCCCGCACCGCGCGCGCGTCCAGGTTCCGGCGGGCCAGCTCGCCAAAAAGCGCATCCACGCCGTTCACGCTGGTCAGCACCACCCAATCGAACTCGCCGCGTCCCAGGCGGGCGGCGGCGTCTTGCCAGTCGCCGGCGGTGGACGGCTCGATGCGAATGGCCGGAAACTCGTAGACCTCGGCGCCCAGCTCAGCCAGTTGCTCCGCCAATTCGCTGGCCTGGGCGCGCGCCCGAGTGACCACGATGCGCTTGCCGAACAGCGCAGCCCGCTCAAAGAAGCGCAGTTGCTCCCTGTAGCGGACGACTTCGCCCACCACGGTCAAGGCCGGCGGCTGAATGTCCAGTTCCCGCGCGGCCTGTGCGATATTGGCGAGCGTGCCCACCGCGACGCGCTGGCGCGGGGTGCAGCCCCATTCAATCACCGCCGCGGGGGTCTGGGGCGGCAGATGCGCGGACAACTCCGCGGCGATGCGTCCCAGGTGCTTGACGCCCATGTAGAAACACAGCGTGCCGATGCGGGCCAGCGCCGCCCAGTCCAGCGCGCTCTCCGGCTTGGCCGGATCTTCGTGCCCGGTGACGAAGGCCACGGCGCTGGCGTGTTCGCGGTGCGTGACGGGTATCCCCGCATACGCGGGCGCCGCGATGCCCGCGGTCACGCCGGGGACCACCACCACGTTCACGCCCTGCGCGGCCAGGTACAGCGCCTCTTCCGCGCCGCGCCCGAAAAGATACGGGTCGCCGCCTTTGAGCCGCAGGACGCTTTTGTTTTCCTTGGCCTTCCGCGCCAGCAGGCTGTTGATCTCCGCCTGCTCCAGCGTGTGCCGGCTGCCCCGCTTGCCCGCGTTGATCTGCTCCGCGCGCGGATTGGCCAGCGCGAGAATCCGTGGTGTGGCCAAAGCGTCGTAGACCAGGCAATCGCATTGCCGCAACAGTTCCAGCGCGCGGACGGTCAGCAATCCCGGATCGCCCGGCCCCGCGCCCACAAGATAGACAGTGCCTGCCCGCGCATTCATCGGGGCGGCATTGTATACCGGGGGCGGCGGAATACCATAGGGCATTGGGCTTGAGGTGAGGGGCGAGGGGTTAGGGGCGAGGGGTTAGGGGTTGCCCCGAAGGGGCGAAATAGAATAGCCGGGGGCAACGCTCCCGGTTAGGGTTTATGTAGGTTTTGTTAGCCCTGAAAGGGCGCAATATCGCGGTGGACTACTGAACGGTTGCGAAAAATGAGAATTGAGAATCTAAAAACCCATGCCAACGCGCGCAGTCCAATTTTCAATTTTCAATTCTGTTGCAGTGCCTTTATCGCGGCCTTGTGTCTGGCCGTGGGCCGCCTGCTCGACGCGGCGGAACCGGCGGGCGCGGGCTTGCAGCGTTTTCAGTTCGCGCAGCCGCACATGGGCACGCTCTATCGCATCGTCCTCTATGCCCCGGACGAAGAGACCGCCAAGCAGGCTTCCGGGCAGGCTTTCACCCGCATCGCCCAGCTCGACGCCTGCATGAGCGACTACAAGCCGGACAGCGAACTGATGCGGCTCTGCGAGAAGGCCGGGGGCGAAGCGGTCCCCGTCAGCGCGGAATTGTTCTACATCCTGAAGGAATCCGTCGCGCTGTCGCGGGCCTCCAACGGCGCGTTCGATGTGAGTATCGGCCCGCTGGTGCGGCTGTGGCGCATCGCGCGCCGCAACAGGGAAATGCCGCCCGCGGAAATGCTGGCCGCGGCCAAGGCGCTGGTGGGATACGAGAAAATCATCCTCGACGAACCGGCCCGCACCGTCCGCCTGCTCCAAAAGGGCATGCAACTCGACTTGGGGGGCATCGGCAAGGGTTACGCGGGCGACGAGGCTATCGCCGTGCTGAAGAAACAAGGCATCGAGCGCGCTCTGGTTGTCGCCGGCGGCGAAGTCGTGGCCAGCGGCCCGCCGCCCGGCCTGGCGGGCTGGACTGTGGGCCTTGCGCCCCTGGAAGACTCGGAGCAGGCCCCGGCGATCTATCTGCTGCTGCGGGACGCCGCGGTCTCAACCCACGGCGATGCCGAGCAGCACGTGGACATCGCCGGCGTGCGCTATTCGCATCACATTGATCCCAAGACGGGGCTCGCGCTCACCGGGCACGGCAGCGTGTCCGTCGTCGCGCCCCGGGGGACCATTACCGACGGGTTGGGCACGGCCGTCACGCTGCTGGGACCGGAGGCGGGCCTGAAGCTAGTGGATGCGACGCCGAACGCCGCGGCGCTGATCCTCAAGGCCACGGAGAAAGGGGAGCAGGCCTTCGAATCGCAACGCTGGAAGGATGTGCCGAAGACGAAGGCGAAAGACGAGCAGAAGTGAAGGGCAGGTTGCTTTTCACTTACCTGCGGATACATTAGAAAAAGGGGGCTGGCTATCATGGCACAAGTAACGCTTGATCTAACGCAGACGCTTGCCGAACTGGATGATAATGGAGGGCCTGTGTATGTCTATGGCCCAGATGGAAAGCCGGTTGCAGCGTTGATCAGCGTGGAGCATGCCCACATTATTGAAGACTTCGAAGACCGCCAGGATGAAGCTCTGGCGCAGCAGGCCATGGACAAGCTCAAAAAATCTGGTGAAGAACTCGTGCCCTGGGAGGAAGTGGAGGCCAAGGCGGGACTCTAGTGCCGCGTTGAGAAAAGTGTGGAACGGTAGGACAGGCTTTCCAGCCTGTCCGGACAGCCTGGAAAGGCTGTCCTACCTCGACGAACTTCCAGGTGTTATCCACCAGCCAAGGCGCCAGGAGGGGATCATGTCCACAAGTCGTCTGCTCGGCACGGGTGTATTGGTCATCATGTGCCAGATTGCAGTTTTGTCCGGCGAGCCACTAGCTGACGGCGCGACCGTCAAGAGCGTCCTCGACGTCAAGAACGCGGGCGAGAACCTGCTGAAGCCCGGGGCGTGGCGGGCTTACGAACAGGGCTTTGAGCGGCAGGAGAACACATTCGTCTGCGACAACGCCACGGACGCCAAAGCCCGGCGCGGCGTTTCTCAGAGTATCGAGCTTAACCAGACCAAGCCTCAGCCTATCGTGGCCGTGGCGTGGAGCAAGGCCGAAGGCGTGGGCAGTTCCAGTGACAGCGACTACTCGCTGTACCTGGACCTGCTCTTCAGCGACGGCACGCCGCTGTGGGGGCAGACGGGGAATTTCAGCGCCGGCTCACACGATTGGGAACGGCGCGAAGTCACCGTGCTTCCCGAAAAGCCGGTCAAGAGCGTCACCTTTAACCTGCTCCTGCGCCGGCACTCGGGCCGAGCGTTCTTTCGCGACGCTGAACTGCGCCAAGTGGTGACGCTCGCGGGCGCGTGCCTTTTTGACGGCGTGCCCGTAGTACCGCAAACAAATCCGGCCGCGGGTTACCAGGTGCGCGACGTCGCGGCAGGCTCAGACTTCGTGCGCCTCGAACGTCAGGCGCTGGGACTGACTCTCGACGCCAAGCAAACCACGGAGCGCGGCGCGGAGGTCCATGATGCGACCGTGGCAGACACGACGGGCAAAGACCGCGCGGTTTCCCTGCTATACGCAATCCCGATTGCCGGGCAATTTGGCAAAACGCCCGACGGCGGCGGCTGGCGTTGGCTGAGCGACCCGCGGCGGAGCGAAATTGCAGAGCCGTTGCGCGAGTACGTTTCCGCCACCAACACCCCCGCGGGGGCCAACGGGCGCATTTCGCATTATCCGCTGGCTGCGATTACGGACGGCAAGCGCGGCGTGGCTATCGGCATTGACATGGATCATCCGGCGTTCTTCCGTGTGGGGTTCAACACGGGTACGCGCGAGCTGTTCCTGGCCTACGACATCGGCCTGGCGCCGGAGAAGCCGCAGGCACACGTGCGCTTCTGCGTCCTGGAGTTCGAGCCGGCCTGGGGTTTCCGCGCGGCGCTGGCGCGCTACCACGCGCTTTTTCCAGAACAGTTCCGCTGCCGCACGCCCGAACAAGGGCTGTGGATGCCTTTCGGGAAAATCAGCAAAGTCGAGAACTGGGAGGATTTCGGCTTCAAATTCAAGGAAGGCAACGACGAGACCAAGTGGGACGACGAGCACGGCATCATCACCTTCCGTTACACTGAGCCGATGACGTGGTGGATGCGCATGGCCAAAGGGACGCCGCGCACTCTGGAAGCCGCTCTGGCCGAAGCCCAGCGCCTGGCGGACAAAGGCGACAGCAGCGCCAAGGCGCTCCTGGCCAGCGGCTACCACGATTCCGCCGGCAGGGTGCCCGCCCAGTTGCTCGACACTCCCTGGTGCGACGGCGCGGTGTGGAGCATGAATTCCATGCCGGGCATCCAGGGCGAGTACACGGATTTCAAGAACAAGTGGAACGAGAAGCTGCGCGAGCAGCTCTACGGCCCCAAACGCAACGGCGACCTGGACGGCGAATACGTGGACTCCAGCGAAGGCTACGTCACAGACTGGCTGGATTACCGCCGGGAACACTTCGCCGCCGCCGCCACGCCGCTCACATTCGCGCGCGACTCCCGCCGCCCGGCCATTTTCCGCGGCCTGATCGCCTTCGAGTACGTGCGCGCCATCGCCAAGGACGTGCACGGCGTGGGCAAGCTGATGATGGCCAACGGCGCGCCCGACCGGCTGCCCTGGCTGGCGCCCATGCTGGAGGTCACGGGCACCGAAACGGACTGGAACCACGGCGGCACATGGCGCCCCATGTCCGATGCCGATATGCTCTACCGCCGCGCGCTGACCAAGGGCAAGCCGTATTGCTTCCTGATGAACACGGATTTCGGAAAGTTCTCGTACGCGCTGGTGGAGAAGTACATGCAGCGCAGCCTGGCTTACGGGATGTTCCCTGGCTTCTTCAGCGGCGATGCGTCCTCGGGGCAGTACTTCACCCGCCCGGAACTCTACAACCGCGACCGGCCGCTCTTCAAGAAGTACGTCCCGCTCTGCAAGCGCGTCGCCGAAGCGGGTTGGGAAGCGGTCACGCGCGTGCGCTCAAGCGACGAGAAAGTGTACGTCGAGCGGTTCGGCGAGTCGTACCTCACCGTCTTCAACGACAGCCCCGAGAAACGCACCGTGACGATCACGCTCGAAGGCAAGGCCCCCGCCGCGAGCCATGAATTGCTGAGCGGCGCTGCGGTCGAGTGGAAAGACAACGCGTCGGCGCTGACGCTGGAAGGGGAGGGGGTGGCGGTAGTGGAGATGAAGTAAGGCGCCTTAATGGGCTTGTGGTGCAGGCATCCTGCCTGCACTGGCAGTGCGCGGATTGAGCAGGCAAGAGGGGTGCAGGCTGGAAGCCCGCACCACAATGTCACGAGCGCAGGTCAGGTGATGCACCCGATGAAGGAAGGCGCCTTGAAGATGAAGCGAGAAACATGTAAAAGTATGGTGGAGAAGATCAACAGAAGGGGTGGCGCTTATGATAAAGACTGTGGAATTCGAAAATTTCAAGGCGTTCAAGAAGGTGACAATCCCGCTTGAGCCGCTGACGGTGTTCGTGGGGCCGAATTCATCGGGGAAGACGAGCGTCCTGCACGGACTGAAAATCCTTAGTCAGAGCCAGGAAGATATGAAGGTGGCGGGCGCTAACCCTGCGCTCAGCTACAGGCGGGGCGGAACGGGGCAGTTCTCGCTCCGTGTTGTGGGCGGTAAGAACGGGGAGACGGAGATAAAACTGCAGGGGCAACCTATGCCCTTGAAGGAAGAACTTGGACAGGAGGTGGGGAACCTCCAACTCATGCCCGAAACGAACCCTTATGTCCTCGGTAACGTTGTGTTTCTTGAGCTTAATGCAATCCAGCTTGCGACCCCATCATACAGTCAGGAAGAAATACCGACACTTTCAAGCTCTGGGGGGGGACTGGCATCCGTATTGGTTGACCTGCAACTGCGGGAACCTGAGCGTTTTTCCGAGGTCGCAAATGCCCTGAAGGCCGTAATACCCGCTGTTGAGAGATTACGATTCAAGAGGGCCAGGGTAGTGGACCGCGATAGGGGCCTGTGGAGTCACCGCCTCATCGTGGACTTTCGTGGGGCAAAGGACGTTCCTGCGTACCTCGTAAGTCAGGGGACGCTTCTGGCCCTTGCCTTTCTTACAGTCCTCCTGAGCAAGCCTGCGCCGCAACTTGTTCTAATGGATGACATTGATCATGGCCTCCATCCAAAGGCTCAATGGGAGTTCATCAAGGTCCTGCGCAAAATCATGGCACAAAACCCCGAACTCCAAATTCTCGCCACAAGCCATTCGCCATATTTCCTGGATGAACTAAAGCCAGAGGAAGTAAGAATGACGTCACTGGATGAAAACGGTGAGGCGCACTGCGCACCTCTTCTTCAAAACCCGGACTTTGAGAAGTGGAAAGATGACCTCTCCGCTGGCGAATTGTGGAGTGTGTTGGGCGATGAATGGGTCAACAAACTCCAAGAAAAGGGTGCGCATTGATGGCTCTTTCGTTTGCCGTTGTGTGCGAAGCCCCGGCCGACCGGGAGACAGGTTGTGGCTTGGCCGATGCAGTTTTTCGTCAGAGCTTTCGCCTTCCCAGGGCTGAACTCGAGGAGAGACGAGCGTGGCGCGGGCTGGAAGCAAAGCCTGATTTTCTGAAGTGGGGTGAAGTGTATAACCTGGTCAAGAGCAAGCTCCATTGGTTGCCCAGGCATTACTTCCACGGCCACTTCAAGGGGAAGTCCGCATTGCCCGACGCTCGCGTAGGCCGGGGTGCAATGCTGCTCTTGAAGCATTCCGCATGTCCACCGGATGCTATTTTTCTGATCCGCGACGACGACCGCAAAACTCAGCGTAGAGAGGGTCTCGAACAGGCCAAAAGAGAGGCAAGAGAAGAGCACGGAATGACCATGCCAATCGTGATTGGCTTGGCTCATCCAAAGCGCGAAGCCTGGGTGCTCGCTTGCTTTGTCCCGCAGTCCGAAGCAGAGCGAGAGAGGCTGGAGGAAATCGAGAAGGAGATTCACTTCTCTCCCATAAAGGAGCCGGAGCGGCTGAACGAAAAACACGGCGGGCCGCGGGACCCCAAGCGCGTTCTCCGGGTGCTCACGAACGATAACCCTGAGCGCGAAGCCGTTTGCTGGGAGCAGACCGATCCTGAAGTACTCAAGACACGCGGCTCCGAAACCGGACTGCGCGATTATCTCTGCCAAGTCGAGGAGAAAACTGTGCCGCTGCTCAACCTGGGCGCATAAGCGGGCTTGTGGTGTCCCGATACATCGGGACCTGCACTGGATGTGCAGGCTGGAAGCCTGCACCACAATGAGTTGACTGCGGGAGTGGTTCGGCTACGGTGTATTCATTGGGTGTGAGTTCGAGCAGTCTGCTTTTTTTTGAGGGGGGGAGCAAAACATGAAGCGTGCAGAAGCGGTCTTGGGCATTGCAGCGGTGCTGCTGTGCGGGGTGGCGCTGGCTGGGGACGCCGGCGTGGTTGAGCCGTTCAACGGCAAGGACTTGACAGGTTGGAAGATCAGAGGCGATCCGGCCAAGAGCGCGTGGAAAGTCGGCAAGGCGGGCTGGGACAAGGCCGATGAGAAGCACCTCACTGCCACTGAGGGCGGCACGGACATGGTCAACCTGTCCCAACACCATGGGGACAGTTTGGACATCTACACCGAACAGAAATTCGGCGACGTGCACCTTGAGCTGGAGTTGATGATTGCGAAAGAGTCCAACTCGGGCATCTACCTGATGGGCGAATACGAGGTCCAGGTCCTGGACAGCTTTGGCAAGCAAGTCGCCGACAAGGGCGACATGGGTGCGATCTATTCCCAGGTGGCTCCCAAAGTCAACGCCACCAAAGCGCCGGGCGAATGGCAGAAGTTCGTCATTGATTTCCAGACGCCGCGCTTCGATGCAGACGGGAAGAAGACCGCCAACGCCAAGTTCATCAAGGTGGTGCTGAACGATCAGGTGCTCCACGAGAATGCCGAGGCGACCGGTCCCACGGGCGGCCAATTGGGCGCAGAAGTGCCCACCGGGCCGCTGATGTTGCAGGGCAACCACGGGCCGGTGGCGTACAGGAATATCAAGATCACGCCGCTGGCGGCGAAGTAGGGCTTTGAAACCGCAAATGAGCACAGATAAACGCAGATAGGGACAGAGTTATTTTCCTATCTGCGTTCGTGGGGCGGGCGTCCCCGCCCGCCAAGCAGGCGGGGACGCCGGCCCCACCGCCGAAAATCGAAAATCGAAAATCCAAAATCCAAGATCACTTGGCGCCTGCTTCGGCCAGCACCCCCTTCAGCGCGTCCACGGCGGTCTTGAAAAGCGCGGCGCCGGTAAAGCCCGCGAACTGCCCGCCGGCGCTCAAGTGCGGCTCCAAAGTCAAGAAGCCGCCCCAACCGGAAGCGAAGGCGTCCTTGAGAATCTCGCGGATTTTGCCCTCGCCCTGTCCGGCGGGGCATTCCTTCCTGTCGGCCTTGCGGCAATCCTTGACGTGGAAATCCACAACCCAGTTCTTGAGCTTGCCCCAGGCCGACAGCGGGTCCTCGCCGCACTGGACGAAGTTGGAGAAATCGAAAGCGGCCCGCAAGTTCGGCATGTTGACCTGTTCCAGAATCTCCAGATGCCGGTCGGCGATGTCGCCGTAGATGCCTTTCTCGTTCTCCAGCTCCAGGTTGACGTTCTCGGCCTTGGCCGCCTCAGCCAGGCCTTTCATCCGTTTAAGGACTTCGGCCTGGTGCAGCCGCGGGTCATCCCCTTCGGGTATGTAGAACGAGAAAATGCGAATGACCTTGGTCTCGAACCCCTTGGCCAGTTTGATGGCCTTCTTGAGGCGGGCGAGTTCCGCGTCAAAAGGGTCTGTGATCTTGACTTTGCCGATGGGAGAGCCGATCGCGGCGATGCGGATGCCGCGGTTCAGGAACTGCGGCTTCATGATGTTGACCTGGAAATCCTCGAACTCCATCACGTTCTTTCCATTGGCGCCGCGCATGGTGCAGCACTTGACGCCGTTTTCCAGCAGATGGTCCATCTGAATCTGGATGTCGGGAGAAATCTCATCGGCGAAAGCGGACAGGCGGTAAGGCATGGCAGGCTCCTTGGAAACGAGGTCAGAGACACGGGGGAGATGTTACCGCATCGGACGGACAGGGCAAGGGAACACGCCAGATTGATTGGATTGGAAATTCCGGTCTCCGTCGCGCAATAGGAGGGCTCAGTAAATGCGTGGCCCAGAGCGTACCGCGGGCGTCCCGCCCGCCTTCGTCCTCGCGCCCTGCCAGCCTGCCACGAGCGGGCGGGACGCCCGCGGTACATTTGCTGACATGCACCCGTTGGCGGGTTTTCCCAGATTTTCAATTTGCAATTCTCAATTCTCAATTTGCAATTGTTTTTCATTCGCAGGCCCTCCCCCTGCCCCCTCCCGCAAGGGGAGGGGGAACACGTCAGGCCTTGCGGAAAATCACGCGCGTCAGCGAGTATGGCGCCAGCGTCAGCGCCAGCTTCTGCCCCTCCTCAACGCGTGCCGCAGCCACTCGCGGCTTGATGCGTTCAGGCTCGGCCTCCGTGTTCTGGCTGTGCGCCGCGTCACCCGCAAGCGCCGCCACTTCGGCTTCGGCAGCCGCTTTGAAGCCGCGCAATTCCAGTTCAAGCGCGACAGGCCCGCAGGCCGCGCCACGGTGGACGAGCATCAGCACCAGCGCGGCGCCGCCGTCGCTCAAGGCCGCCATCACGTCCAGGATGGGCACGTCCTGCAGCGGCGGGATGCAGCCGTAGCGGTTCGCGGTTGAATACACGCCGCTCGCCAGCTTTACGCTCACGGGCACGGCGTTGAAAAACGCGGCGCCGAGGCTGTGAGCGTAATGCACGGGGTTGGCCCACACGCGCTCCTTCGTCTTGCGCAGGCCGCCCCCGTGGTTGACCGTGGCCGAATGGGTGAACAATTCCACGAAATCGCCCAGCCGGATGCATTCGTGGACCAGCGTGGTGAAATACAGCGCCTCGGAGATCGTCGCCGGGTTGAAGAGCGTTTGCGGCGTGAGCTTCGCGCCCGGCGGGGCGTCGCCCTGGAAATGCGCGAAAAGCTGGCATTCGGTCACCGCCCAGCGCACTTTGCCGCGGCCGGCGTTGACCAGGCTCTGCCGGACTTTGCGGCACTGGCGGCCCATGTCCACGGCCTGGCCCATGTAAGCGTGGAAAACGTCCACGGGATCGGTCTGTGCTTTCACTGTAACCCCATTCAGCAGGTGCTCCGTGATGCAGCGCAGGCGCGGGCCGGCCTCGGCGATCAAGCGCTGGTTCCATTCCGCTGCGGGGTTGCCTTGAGCGCCGCAAGCCAGGAGTTGGATCGAATCGTCGCTTTCGAGCATCGCCGCGCTGAACCTCTGGTAGCGGTCCACGTTGCCGCCCGAGGTCGTCCAGGAGACCTGCCAGCGGCCGTAGATTTCGTTGCCGACTTCCCAGAGCTTGACGCCGTAAGGCTCAGGATGGCCGTTCTTGGCGCGCAGAGCGCCCAGCGGCGTGCTGGGCTTGCTGTTGCAGTAGGCGACCCAGGCGGCAGCTTCCTCAGCGGTGCCGTCGCCGGCGTTGACGCAGATCATAGGCTCACAGCCCACCGCGCGGCAGAAGGCAATGAATTCATCCGTGCCGAAGAGGTTGTACTCGAGGCCCTCCCAGGCGGGATTGGGCACCGTGGGCCGCTCATCCACCGGGCCGACGCCGTCGCGCCAACGGTAACCCGAGACGAAATTCCCGCCGGGCCAGCGCAAGAGCGGCAGGCGCGCTTCTTTCAGCATGCGGATCACGTCGGGGTCCGCGCAATCCACGTGGTCGGCCGGGTAAAGCAGCACGCGGCCCAGGACGATGTTCGCCGGCGTGCGCGAGGTGAGCGACAGCCGATAGAAGTCCTCAGTTGGGCCATGCACTTCCATCTGTCCCGTGAACGTCCGCCATTCGCGGCC
Source organism: Planctomycetota bacterium (assembly GCA_050010835.1). GTDB lineage: Bacteria > Planctomycetota > SZUA-567 > H5-PLA8 > H5-PLA8 > JAPLOD01. Next base: position 3,260 of record JBEKKG010000066.1, on the reverse strand, counting down.
CAATTCCAGCACCGTGTCGTCGCTGCGACGCCGTAACTGTACCGCGGGTCCGAACGCCCCTGCTTCCTCGATCTTCAGTGCGACACTCACCGGCGCGTCTGCGCGCGCCACGACGCGGTAGACGTACTTGCGGGTGCGGTGCAGCGGCAGACACGCCCACTGCGCAATGCCGCGCCCCTCCTTGGCGGAGGCGTTGAGCACCTCCACGCGCTGCGCCCGTCCGCCGTGCGGGCCGGCGTCGGGACTCAAGCGCACCTCGTTCTGCGGGCCCAGGCGGAACCACCAGAGCGCCGCGCCTTCCTTGTAGGATTCGAGGAGCGCTGCCGCATCGGGCAAACCGAAACGTTCAGCCCCATGCTCGATGGCGCGCGCGATCTTCTCCTGGTCGCATTGGCCCTGCACGCCGCCGTCAATGGAGCTCTCTCCCGCGCCAAAGCGCCACTTGCCGAACGTCGGGTTGCGGAGGATCTGGGCGTCCATGCCGTTATAGATGTTCGCGCCCAGGTGTTCGCAGAACTTGCCGTAGAGCAGCGGGCTGATGGCGTGTTTGCCGCGCACGCCGGCGTCCACGATGAGGCTGGCCTGGCCCAGGCCGTCGCGCTTGGTGTGTTGAAAAAGCTCTTCGTTCTCCATTGTCTTGCCCTCTTCCTCCGCGCTTGCCCGCAGCACAGTGCCGACGGCCGCGCACAGGCCTGTGTGCAGCACCGCTCGCCTGGACAGGGTTGGCATGAGCCAAGCTTCCCCAAACCTAACCGTTCAGTGTCCGAACCGCGCGCGTAAGCAAGTCCCGAGGCTTCGGGATTGCGTTACGTGCTATAGGACACATAGGATGAATAGGACCTATGCAACCGCTCCCTTACGGTTGCGGCTCGGACTGAACGGTTACGCAATCCGCAATCCGCAATCCACAATCCGCCATGTCTTTATCCGTGTTCATCTGCGTCCATCTGCGGTTCCTTTCCTGGCGGTCTGCGCGAATGGAAGGTCGGGTGCGGCAGGCCTCGCACAAGCGCCGCAATTTGCTCGTCCGTCAAGTCCTCACGGCGAGTGCAGCAACCGCGGAAGACGCGGAGGCCCTGCTGGCGCGCCAGGATCTCGCGCCGGCTCCGTCCTTCAGGCGCGTCCGGCCACGGCCCTTCCAGTTCCCGGAACTGGAAGAACTCGGGCAGCACTTTTTTCATGTACTTCCAGTACGGGGCGCAATCGGTCTGCACCACGAAGGTCCCGCCAGGGCGCAGCGCGCGGAATACTCCTGCCAGGAAGGCGGGCTTGACCAAGCGCCGTTTGGCCTCGCGCCGGTCGTGGAAGGGCTGCGGGTGGTAAAGGTGTATTTCCGCCACGCTTCCGGGCGGGAGGTACTTCTGCACCAACGTCTCCGCGTCCTTGACCGCGAAGCGGACGTTGTGCAGCCCGCGCTGGTTGGCCCGGCGGGTCGCGTAGCGGATGGCCGCCGCGAGGACATCCGCAGCGAAGTGGTCGTGGTCCGGCCGCTGCACGGCGCTCAGCAAAGTGTAACGGCCATTGCCGCAGCCGAGTTCCACCACTACAGGCGCCTGGCGGCCGAAGAGGTCCGCCCAGTTCAGCGGCCCGTCAGGCGGCAGGTGTTTGAGCGCGGTGCGCGCCCATTGCTCCGGCGGCTTGATCACGCCGGGAATCGGGACACCGTATTCGTATTCGATCTGGCCAGGCTCAGGCATAGCGGGCATCCTAACCCAGAGGGACAGGTATAGCCACAGATGAACACAGATGAACTCTTCCAACGGGTGCACAAGCGGACTTGTGCCACGGATATGCCGCCGCAACGCGGCGGCCTATCCGTGCTATCCACTGCTGGCACGGATGAGGCCGCACCAAACAGCCGGCGCGGCCACATCCGTGGCACAAGTTCCAACCCGGTTTTCTAAGCCGGCGCACCCAGGAACCCCTCGTGGTAGAAGACCGGCTTGTAGCCGTGCTCGGTCACCCAGCGGATGGCCGTGTCGAGCCGTTGCGCGTGATCGGGGAGGTAGTGCTCATAGAACGGCCAGAAGTACTGCTCGTGCGTAAACAGATCCATGATCTCCGCCTGGTTGGGGTCCTGCGCGAGCGGTTCCAACGTGGCGGCGATGCGCTCCAGCGGAGTGGTGTTGCAGACGAGGTCCACTCGGGAGAAAACGAGTCCGCTCTCGAAATCCTTCCAGGCGTCGTGCCGGGAGAGATACTCGGAGATCACGTTGTTGAAGCGGTAGTTGACATCGTAGTGCGCGCCGCTCTTGCAGAAGTAGCCGCTCAGCACGCGGACGCCGTGCTTGCGGAGCGGCTTGAGGGCTTCGTGGCGTGTCATCCCCCAGTGGATCACCGTCGGCGGGGCATAGCTCCGGGAGCCGGCGAAACGCTGGATCTGTTCAGCCACCAGGTCCAGGTCCGCGAGCAGTTTCTCCGGCGGCGCGTCCTGGTACGGCCGGGCGGGTTCGTTCGCGTAGGCATGGAAAGCCAGCTTGAGCCAATCCGCGCAGTCCCGCCATTCGCCTTTGTAGCGATCGGGGAATTGCGAGATGTCGAAGCCGTCGGCAGTCGTGAAGTAGATGTTGACAGTGAACTTCACGCCGTATTTCCGGTGCAGGTCGCGGAGCAGCGCCAGGTAGAAACAATCGAAGAGCGAGGCGTAATTCTTCTGGAAGATGTCGCGGAGGAAGAAGCTGTTGTCGTCAAGCGAGAAACGATAGCGGGGGAAAGAGTTGCGGTCCCAGACCACGCGCACGCGGTCCTCAAGGCGGCCTGAAGCCCCCTGGCTGACGGCTGTGATGTCGGTTTCCCGATCCCGCAACACGACCTCGGCCGTGAATTTTCCCCCTTGGCGCTGCGCTTCTGTCCCGCAGACCACGACCCGCTCTCCGGCCGGGGCCTTGCCGGAAACCTGGATTGCCAAGCCCTTATCAGCAGCCTTGCCCTGGCGATGATTGAGCACCGCCCCAGGGAACGGTTCCTCGATTTTCAGTGCTCGTGAGCTTGTGGCCTGCACGGTTCGTGGGCCTCCCATGACCAACCCGGCTGCGCCTAGCGCGGCAGATTCCAGAAAATGACGCCGTCCGGCCGGTCGGTTCTTCACACACAACATCATCCGGCACGTTCGGGCAGCGTCAAGGCTCTTCCAGGGGATAAAACGGGTGCATGTCAGTAAATGCACGAGGCAGAGCGTACCGCGGGCGTCCCGCCCGCCTTTGCCCTCGGATTCTGCCAGCCTGCCACGAGCGGGCGGGACGCCCGCGGTACATTTACTG
>JBEKKG010000065.1:0-14333 GCA_050010835.1 Planctomycetota bacterium | reverse complement strand
CGGCCTGCGAGACCACGTCGTAGCCGAGCACCGAGGCGCGTCCGGAGTCGGGGCCGAGGATGGTGGAGAGGATGCGCACCACGGTGGTCTTGCCGGCGCCGTTCGGGCCGAGCAGCCCGAGCACCGTGCCGGCCTCCACCTCGAGCGAGACCCCGTCGAGGGCCCGCACGTTGGCGGGCGGGAAGACCTTCACGAGGTCGTGCGCCTCGACGGCGAGCGAGCGAGTGGAAGAATTGGTCATTGGTAAAGAAACTTAGTGATAAAGTTACTTACGTGTCAAGACAATGGTCGCGATCCGAGTTGGCGCAGCAGCTGCGTGCCGAGATCATGGGGTACCTCGGCGCGGCGAGCGACTTCAACGAGGGGCTGGCCAAGAAGCTGAGGCTGAGCAGGACGGACATGCGATGCCTGGACCTTATTGGTCGCCTCGGCCCCATGACCGCGGGCCGGCTCGCCGAGGAGAGCGGGCTGACCACCGGGGCGGACACGTTCATCCTCGACCGGCTCGAGGGGGCGGGCATGGTGACGCGGCGCCGGGACACCGAGGACCGGCGCCGCGTGTGGGTCGAGATCGTCCCCGAGGCCCGGCAGCGGCTCCAGGTGCTGCAGCAGCCGGTCGCCGAGGAGATGCGCGAGGTGGCCCAGCGCTTCAAGGCCGACGAGCTGGCCGTCGTGCGCGACTTCATGCGCCAGGCCAAGGAGGTCTTCTTGCACCACGTCGCCGGCGGCGCGGCCGCTTCGGAGGAGGCCCCGGAGGGAAAGTAGGCTTGAGCATCCCCGTCCCAGGTTGGGAGGGGTTCCCAGTGACCGCGCTCGCCATCGCGGTCTCTGCCGTGGTTGCGTTTGCCGGGCCGCAATTGGCCAAAATTCTGCTGGCTCCGGAAGTCGCCGTGGCTCCAGTGCAGTTGCTCAGCGCCACAGGTGCCAACGGCGGCCCGGCCAAGGCGGAATTGAGCGCCGCGGGCTACGTGGTGGCCGACAGGCAGTCGGTGCTGGCCACGAAGTACACGGGCGTGCTGGCCAAGCTGAACGTGGCCGAGTCGCAGCACGTCAAGAAGGACGAACTCGTCGCCGAGATGGACCATCGCGAACTGGACGCGCAGATTGCCAGCGCGCAGGCCGACCAGGCGGAAGCCGGGGCGGAGGCCGTGCGCCTGGCCAAGGCCGCGGCCCAGGCCGAAGCGGCCCAGGCCGCCGCCGCCGCGCCGCTGCGCACCCTGGACGCCGAGATCGAGCAGTACAAGATAATGCTCGCGGACGCCAACCGCCGCCTGGAACTCGACCGCAAACTGGTGGCAGGGAATGCGCTGGGCTACTCGGAGGTGGATGACCGCCAGACCGAAGTGCGCGTCACGGAGGCGAAGATCGTGTGGACCCAGCAGCGCCGGGAGGAAGCGCTGCGCCAAATGGGCGTGGCGGAGGCGCAGGTGGCCGTCGCGCGCGCGGCCGTGACCGTGGCGGAAGCCCACGAGAAGGCCGCAGGCGCGCGGGTGAAAGTGCTGCGCGAACAGCTTGAAGACTCCTTTATCCGTGCGCCGTTCGACGGTGTTGTTTCGGAGAAGGCGGCGGAAGTGGGCGAGATCATCGCGCCTATCAGCATCGGCGGCTCGATGGCCAAAGGTTCCGTCGTGACGCTCACCGATTGGGAGTCGCTGCAAGCCGAGGTGGACGTGGCGGAGACCCAGATCGAAGGCGTCCGGGCGGGCCAGCGCGCCGCCATTACCGTGGACGCGCTGCACGGCAGAATCTTCCCCGGCAAAGTCCGCCGCATTCTGCCGCGCGCCAACCGGAGCAAGGCCACGGTGCAGGTCCGCGTGGATTTTGTGGCGCGCGATGACAAGGTCCTCCCGGACATGGGCGTGCGCGTGAAGTTCCTGCCGGACGATGCGCCGGCAGGCCTGGAGACGGGAGCCGTGCGGGACAAACTCCTGGTCCCGCGCGCCGCGCTGCACGGCAGCGGGCCTGAGGCCTATGTCTGGACCGTCAGCAGCAACGTCGCCGCCAAGCGCCCGATCACAGCGGGAGACAGCACGGGCGAAACGGTGGAGATCACGAGGGGGCTGAGCGCCGGCGAGCAGGTCGTGGTCCGCGGCGCCGAGGGCCTCAGTGAGGACCGGCAGAAGGTGCGCGTGGCGCAATGAACGGAGAGATACCAGGGCATAGGAGTGAACAAGCAATGACGACAACCACTGAACATGCGTACATCGTGACGGATGATCGTATACTTGGCGGCGAACCGATCATCAGTGGCACCCGTACTCCGGTGCGCGCGATTGTGGAATTGTGGCGCCTGGGCATCCTGCCCGAAGAGATTCCAACGCACCTGCCTCACCTGACGTTGGCGCAGGTGTTCGATGCGCTCAGTTTCTACAGCGATCATGCCGAGGTGGTCAACGGCTACATAGAGGACAACCGCGTCCCGGAGGAGAAGACCAAGCCCAGGGTGATAGGCCAATGAACCGCCTGTTCATTTCCTTATACCTCGACGAGGATGTCAGCGCCCTTGTGGCAAAACTGCTGCAGGCCAGGGGCTTTGTTGCGGTAACAACCCAAGAAGCAGGAAGACTTGCGCGCGGCGACGAAGAGCAATTGGAGTTTGCGTGCAGGCACGGCCATGCGCTGCTTACCCACAACCGGCGCCACTTTGAAGAACTTGCCGTGAGCTACTCCAGCGCAGGCCGTTCCCACTCTGGCATCATCATTGCCGTGAGGCGCAGGCCTCACGAAATCGTGGGGCGATTGCTGGCTGTGCTGAACCAAGTGACAGCCGATGAGATGACTGATCAGATTTACTACGTGTGACCACCCGGAGGGCGCCCTCACGCCGTTTAAGAATGCCCGCAATCATCGAACTCCGCAACGCCACCCGCGTCTATCATAAGGGCGAGACGGTCATTCATCCGCTGGACGACCTCACGCTCACGATCGAGGCCGGCGATTTCGTGGCGCTGATGGGACCCTCGGGTTCCGGCAAGACGACCCTGCTGAACATGCTCGGCGGCCTCGACACTCCCACTTCCGGCGACGTGCTGGTCTGCGGCCAGAACCTGGCGGAGCTCAGCCCGCGCCAGTTGGCGCGCTGGCGCTCCGGGCACGTGGCCTACGTCTTTCAAGCCTACAACCTCCTGCCGGTGCTGACCGCCTACCAGAACGTGGAGTTGCCGCTGACCTTGCTGCCGCTCAGCCGCGCCGAACGCCGCCGCCACGTCGAGACCGCGCTCAAGATCGTGGGCCTGGAGGACCGCATGAGCCACCGCCCCGACGAACTCTCCGGCGGGCAGGAACAACGCGTGGCTATCGCCCGCGCGCTGGCCTGCGACCCGCAGTTGTTGCTGGCCGACGAACCCACCGGGGACCTCGACGCGCATTCCGCCCAGGAAGTGATGGACCTGCTGGTGGCGCTCAACAAAGAGTACGGCAAGACTGTCATCGTCGTGACGCACGATCCTAAAGTCGCCAAAATGGCGCGGCGGCAACTGCATCTGGAAAAGGGCGTGCTCACCAAGGATTTCGCCAACGGAGGGTAGGTTTTTGGGAACCGCAGATAAACGCAGATGAACGCAGATAACAAAAAGGGTTCTCCCCCTATCTGCGTTCATCTGCGTCCATCTGCGGTTCCAAGAGTGTGAATTGAGACCATGCGTTTGCTGATTCATAACCTGCTGCGCAAACCACTCCGCACGTCCTTGACGGTCTTCGGTGTGGGCGTGGCCCTGTTCCTGTTCTGCTTCCTCGAGGCGGTGATCGAGGCGTTCAACACGGGGGTGAACATGGCGGACGCTTCGCGCCTGGTGATGACACACAAGGAATCGCTCTCTTTCAACCTGCCCTCGTCGTATAAGTCGCTGATTGAGCAGACCGAAGGCGTCAAGCGCGTAGCCGGCGGGGTCTGGTTCGGCGGGTTGTCGCAGGAGCAACTGCCGGGAGGCGGCAAGCGTGAAGAGTTCTTCGCCAACCTGGCGATGGACCTCGAGAACTACCTGGCCATGTATCCCGAAATCAAGATTGACCCCGAGCAGGCCCGCGCGCTGATGAACGACCGCCAGGGCTGCGTCATCGGCGCCAAACTGGCCGCGCGGCTCAAGAAGAACCTGGGCGACCGGCTGGTCTTGCGCGGCACCATCTGGGGCCAGGTTTCGGGTCCGCTCTGGGATTTCAACGTCCGCGCGATCTACACGTCGGATTCGCCCACTTTCGATCAGACGCTGATGTTCTTCCACCTCAAGCGCCTCGACGAAGGCCGCATGTTCGCCAAGGGCACGGTGGGCATGTACATCGTCGCCATCGCGGACCCCGACCGCTCGCAGGAAATCTCCAACGCGATTGACAAGCGTTTCCAGAACAGCCCGTTCGAGACGCGCACGATGACGGAGAAGGCCTTCAACCTGAAGTTCGTTTCGATGGTCGGGAACTTCAAGCTGCTCTTCCGCTCCATTGGCAGCGCAGTGGTGTTGACCATGCTGCTGGTCTCGGCCAACACGATGATGATGAGCGCGCGCGAACGCACGCGGGAAATGGGCATCATCAAGGCCATCGGCTTCACTGACGGCCACGTCTTCCGGCTGCTGATTGGCGAGGCGCTGGCCATTTGCGGCCTGGGCGCGCTGCTGGGAGCGGGCGGCGCCTGGCTGGCGGCCAACGTGCTGCACGTGAACCCCAAGCCCGATTTCTTCCCCATCTTCCATCTGCCCGCGCGCTCGCTGTTACTGGCGCTGGGCATCGCGGCGCTGACGGGGTTGCTGAGCGGCCTCGTGCCGGCGATTTCTGGAATGAGGCTGAAGGTGACGGAGGCGTTGCGGAGCGTGTGAAACGGTAGGACAGGCTTTCCAGCCTGTCCGGACAGCCTGGAAAGGCTGTCCCACCGCAGTGGGATGGGTGCGAAGATGAAACGGCCTTGGTTTCAGTACCATCTGTCAACGCTGGTCGTGGCGACGGTCCTCGCGGGGGCTTTCCTTTGGGCCAATATGGTGCCGTTTGATCCACCGCCTTCCCCGCGTCAAGACTCCACGATTTCTCGCGATATACCATTCGGCACAAGCACTATCATTGGGTCTGAGGTGTCACCTCCCTTTATCGTTGAGAATGACCCGGACCCCACGTGGTTCAGAGGGTTCCGGTGCTATCAAGGGTGGCCATTCTGGTATCGGCAAGGAATCGGATGGCATGATTCACATTATGATAGGCAGTATTTTCGTGGGCTACGCATTGTGGCCTTGGTCGCTGATGTTGCCGTTGCCATCATAAGCGTTTTGTTTGTTACTCTTGTCTTAGAATGGCGCATCCGCCGCAAACAACGATCCACGAACCCCGATCCCCGAACCCCGATCCCCTGACAACGGACCCCTGACCCGATGGCTTTACCTCTAATCTACAGCGTCCGCAGTATCGCCGTTCGCAAAGGCTCTTCGGCGATGGCCGTGCTGGGCATTGCGTTGGTGGTCGTGGTCTTCGTCACGCTGCTGGCGCTGGCGGCGGGATTCAGCAAGGCGGTGGAGTGCTCCGGCAGCCCGCAGAACATCATCGTGCTGCGCAAGGGCGCGGATGCCGAACTGCAAAGCCAGATCACGCTGGACACCGCGCGGATCATCAGCGAATTGCCCTGCGTGGCGACTGACGCCGGCGGCCAGCGGCTGTGCGTCTGGGAAAGCGTCGTGATCCTCTCGCGGCCCAAGCGCGGCGAGGGGGAGGCGAGTTTCACCGTGCGCGGCACGAAGCCGCTTTCGCGCGAGGTCCACAGTGAAGTGCGCCTGAAGGAAGGCCGCTGGCTGACTCCCGGCACGACCGAAGCCATAGTCGGCAGCGGGTTGGTGGGGCGCATGGAGAACCTGGGGTTGGGGCAAAGCGTCACTATCGGGCGCAACACCTGGCGCATCGTGGGGGTCTTCGAGGCCGCCGGCAGCTCGCTGGAATCGGAGCTGTGGATGGACGGGCCGCTGATGCAGAGCGCCTTTCGCCGCGGCGGCATTTTCCAGTCGGTGCTCTTCCGCGCCGCCGGCGAACCGCACGCGGCCTTGCAGCAGTTGAAGGCGCTGCTGGGCGAAGCCGAAACCGAAATCCGGGGACACGATCCCGTCGAAATCCGGGGACACGATCCCGATTTCCAAACAGCCGGAAATCGGGTCATGTCCCCGGATTTCGACCCGCGCCTGGAGACCGTCGAGGCGCAGAGCGAAGACGAGTACTACCGCAAGCAGGCCAAACTGGTGAGCGACCTCATCACCATCTTGGGCGGCCTGCTGACGGGCATCATGGCCATCGGCGCAATCACGGGCGCGATGAATACGATGTATGCCGCAGTCAGTCAGCGCAAAAGCGAGATCGGCTGCCTGCTGGCAATGGGTTTCACGCCCGACGCCATCTGGCTGGCGTTCATGGCCGAGTCGCTGCTGCTCTCCTGCATCGGCGCGCTGCTGGGCTGCGTGATCTCCCTGGCCTTCAACGGCATGAAGACGGGCACGACGAACTGGGCCACGTTCTCGGAGACGGCTTTCGAGTTCACCATCACGCCGGAGATTCTCGCCGTCGCGTCGCTCCTGGCGTTGCTGATGGGTTTCATCGGCGGAGTGCTGCCGGCGTTCCGGGCGGCCAGGATGAAAGTGGTGGACGCGCTGCGCCGGGCGTGAACGACTTCACCACAGAGGCACAGAGACACAGAGAAGAGCCTACGCATGGATCGTGATTTTTCCGATGTTGGATTCGTTGCCGCCGCCGACGCCGAGGATTGTTTTGCAGTGCGGGCAGGCGTATACTTGCACTGGTTCGCCTTTCTGTGCAGGAGGCGCACCCCATTCGGCCGGTGCCACAGGCAAGGCATAAGCCGCCAGGACGCCGATGGGCTTGGCGCAGCGCGGACAGATCGGGTTGGCCTTTTCAACGTTGGGCATGATCTTGCTCCTTCCCTTCGTGCTTTGCGTCTAATTCTACTTCTGCTCCCGCAGCCCCTTCAGTTTCTTCTCCAGCAGCGGCCTGATGACCGCCGGGTCGCCCTTGCCTTTGAATTCGGCCATGCACTTGCCGAAGATGGCGTTGATCACCGCGTCCTTGCCGGCGACGTAATCCGCCACCAGCTTCGGGAACTTGGCCAGCACCGTGTCCACCACCTGCTCGGTCGCTCCGGCATCGGCAACAATGAGCAGGTTTTCGGCCTTGGCGATTTCGAGCGCGGACTTCTTCGTCTCCAGCATCTTCGGGAAGACGAGCTCCTTGGCCGCGTTGCGGTTGAGCTGTTTCTTCTTCTCGACCAGTTCGATCAACTCCACGACGGCCGCCGGCGTCAGCCCGCAGGTGTCAATGCGCAGGTTCCGCTCTTTGAGAATGCCTTGCAGGTCGCTGGCGATCCAATTGGCCGCGGCCTTGGGCGATACGCCCTGCTTGATCACCGCTTCGAAGAAGTCGCCCATCGCCTTGTCGTCAGTCAGCACCTGCGCATCGTAGGCGCTGAGCTTGTACTGCTCGCTGTAGCGCTGCCGGCGCGCCGCGGGCAGTTCCTCCAACTGTGCCTGGATGCGGGCCAGCGTTTCCGCGGTGATGGTGATGGGCGGCAAATCCGGTTCGGGGAAGTAGCGGTAGTCCTGGGCCTCCTCCTTGGTGCGCATGGTCCGGATTTCGCCGGTTTCGCCGTTGAAGAGCCGCGTTTCCTGCTGCACGGCGCCGCCGGCGGCGTAGATGGCCTGCTGCGCCGCGATCTCGGCGACGATGGCCTGCTCGACGAAGCGGAACGAATTCATGTTCTTGATCTCGCGCCGCGTGTTGAGCGTCTTCTGGCCGGCGGGGCGGATGGAGACGTTGGCGTCGCAACGCAAGGAGCCTTCCTGCATGTTGCAGTCGCACACGCCGATGAACTCCAGGATGTGCGCCAGCGCTTCCATATAGGCGCGCGCTTCGGCGGCGGAGCGCAAATCCGGTTCGCTGACAATCTCCATGAGCGGCGTGCCGGCGCGGTTGAGGTCCACGCCGGAACTGCCTTCAAAGTGCACCAGCTTGCCCGCGTCCTCCTCCAGGTGCACGCGCGTGATGCCAATGCGCTTGCTCACCCCGTCCACCGTGATGTCGAGGTGCCCTTGCTTGGAGAAAGGCAGATCGTACTGGCTGATCTGGTAGTTCTTCGGCAGGTCCGGGTAATAGTAGTTCTTGCGGTCGAACTTGGTGAAGCCGGCGAGTTCGCAGTGCAGCGCCAGCGCGGTCTTGAGCGCCAGCTCAAAAGCCAGTTGGTTGGGCACGGGCAGCGAACCGGGCAGGCCGAGGCAGACCGGGCAGACCTGCGTGTTTGGCGGCTCGCCGAACTTCGTCCCGCAGTTGCAGAACATCTTAGACTCGGTCTTGAGTTGTGCGTGCACTTCCAGACCAATGACGGGTTCGTAGACAATGGCGGACATGTCAAGCTGCTCTCCCAGACCCAGAAGGGACTATCACTGATTCATCTTGGCGATCTTATCCTGGATCGGCTTGGGGTTGAAATCCGGCGGGGGCGGTTTGCCGTAGGCGGCTTCGAGGTCTTCCAGGGTCAGCGTCTGCGATGGCACGCCGTCCTTGGGCACTTCAGCTTTGGCGATCCAGACGAGAGCGTTGAGCACCATTTTGCGGAAGCTGTCCTGCGCCCAATTCCAGTGCTCGTGCATGCCCGTGAAGCCCAAACCGCGTCCGCCTTCAGGCCGCTCATACACCCAGCCCACCACTTCCGCCATGCCGGTCCGCTTGCGCACCTCGGGATTGCCGCTGTGCGGCCCGTCTTTTCCCTGGCGGGTGCTCTCAGGCGGCACGGCTGAGAGGATGGGGGTCACACCTTTCATGTCGTCGGCAAAGCGCATGTGATAGTACCACTCATCGTGGATTTTGAACGGCTTCAGACCGCGCGCGACGGGGTGGTCGGGGAAGGACTTGAAATCCGCCTCCCACGACGGATTGATTGACCAGTGCTGCTCGTAGCAGCCGCCAATCCATTCGATCAGGTGTTTGCACGCCTCCGGTTGCCCGGGGTCAACGGTGTAATGGATGCAGCCCAGGCCGACGCCTTTCTTCATCAGCGGCTCCAGCCGGCTCGCCAGCGACTTGACGAGATTCCCGGCGTCGCTGCCCAGCATGATCGCATCGGCTGTTTCGAGCGGGGCGAGGTCCTGGCCCTCTTGGATGACGGCTGCTTCCACCCCGGGAACGTTCTCATTCAGGATGCGCGCCAGCATCCGGAAGGCGGGCCCGTATGCGTGCGCGCCGTAGCCGTGGCTTTCCGGTCCGTGGACGAAAACGATCTTCTTCTTCTCGGCGGGGGCGTCAGCGCCCCATGCTGCACCCAGCGTCAAACTCGCCAGAGTCATGCCCGTGAGCAGCAGGTGTCCTGGGTAATCCATGTTCAAGTTCCTCCATCAGCCACAATCATCAATGTCAGCCTGCGCAGCATAGCCCAGCCCCTGGTCTTAGCCGAGTGCAGATTTCCCGCAGGTTTTGCGGCCTCCCTGCGTTATCATCGCAGCGGCAACGTCCTCTGCCGCGGTCACCGCTGGGGGAACGGACCCATGTCTGGACAGAGACCGAGACTGGTCCCCGGTGGTCTGTCCCCGTCCGGCCTCGGCATGCTGTGTGCCATTGCCTGGTGCCTGACGCCTGCTCTTGCGGCCTCCAGACTTCTCTCCGACGCCGGCAAAACCAGCGATGCGCTGGATTCTGAAATCCGCGAAACGGTCTACGCTTCCATCTCCCCCGCTGATGCCAAGGGCTTCCTGCTGTTCAACCAGTGGCAAGGCGCGCGCAGAGAATTCCCGCAGTCGCTGGAGCATTATCGAGCCACAGCCCGCGTCCGGCCCAGCCGGGAATTGCGCGCCATTGTGCTGCAACCACTGGGGGACTTTGGCCGCGAGGAGACGAGAGTCCTCGAGTCGCTGCGCGAATACACAGCCATTTTCTTCCAACTTCCGGCGCGCCTCGAGAAAGCGATTCCCCTGGAAGTGCCCGGAAAAGAACTCTACCGCAACGTCGCGCTGGGACACCGGCACGGGATCTATGACAAGCAATACGATGGCGACCGAGTGCTGACGGAACTGCTGGCCCCGCGCCTGCCCGCCGATGCGCTCCTGTACCTGGGCATCAGCACGGCGGACCTGTACTGCAGCGAACTGAACTACGTCTTCGGCGTAGCGGGATTCGATAAGCGCGTGGGCGTGTACAGCCTGTGCCGCTACTACCCTGAGTTCTGGGGCCTGCCGCCTGGCGCGGGCGACGACGTCAAGGGCCTGCGCCGCGCCTGCAAGATTCTCAACCATGAAACCGGGCACATGTTGGGCCTGCACCACTGCGTCTTCTATCGCTGCTCCATGAACTACTCCAACAGCCTCCAGGAACTTGACGACACGCCTATACACTACTGCCCCGTCTGCCACCGCAAACTGATGTGGAACCTCGGTTTCGATCCCGTCAAACGTTACATGGCGCTGCGGGATTTCTATGAGCGCCACGGCATGTCCGCGGAAGCGGAATGGCTGGCCGTGCGCATCCCGCGCTGGAAGACCGTCGCGGCCCAGGAAGACCTGAAGAAAGTGCAGGACGAGTAGGACAGCCTTTCCAGGCTGTCTGGACAGGCCAGTAGGACAGCCTTTCCAGGCTGTCCGAACAGGCCAGTAGGACAGCCTTTCCAGGCTGTCTGTCCGGACAGGCTGGAAAGCCTGTCCTACCACGTATAGAATGCGGCGCGGCATGAGTGACCCAACGATCTCGCTGGTCGCGCCCGCGTACAACGAGAAGGAGTGTATCGAGGAGTTTGTGCGCGAGGCGGATGCGGAGCTGCGGAAGCTGGGGCGCAGCTTTGAAATCCTTGTCGCCGACGACTGTTCCACGGACGGCACGCGGGAGATCCTGGTGGGCCTGAAGGCTTCCTTCCCGGCTCTGCGCATCCTCCGCTTGCTGCGCCGGCAGGGGCAATCAGGGGCTTTTGAAGCCGGCATCCGCGCCGCGCGCGGCCGGTACATCGTGCTGATTGATGCCGACTTGCAGAACGACCCGGCCGACATCGGCAAGCTCATCGCCGCCCTGGAAGGCCCGCCGCAGCCTGCCTGCGCCGCGGGCAGGCGGGCCAGGCGCCAGGACAACTTCATCCGCAGGCTCTCAGGGCTGATCGCCAACCGCGTGCGCATCTGGATCACGGGAGATCCCATCCGCGACACCGGTTGCAGCCTGAAGGCCTTCCGGGCTGAGTACGCCAAGCGCATGCAGCTCTTCCGCGGCCTGCACCGCTTCTTCACCACGCTGGTCAGGATGCAGGGCGGCCAGGTGGTCGAGGTGGACGTGAACCATCGCCCCAGGGCGCACGGCCAGACCAAGTACGGCTTGGGGCTGGGGCGGACGTTCACGGCCTTGCGCGATGCCTTCGCGGTGCGCTGGATGCAGTCGCGTTGCTTGCAATACGAGACTGAAGAACTATAGAGTAACAGTTGAGGAGAATGCATGGACCCGCAGTTCCTGGCTGGAAGCTCCCTTTTAGCCTTGGAGTGGAGCTTTAACCTCTTAGGCAACCCTGATCTTCAGGTGGTGATCACGCCGTGGAAGATCTACGGCTTGATCGGCGTGGCGCTCTTCACCGGGCGCTGGCTGGTGCAGATGTACTACTCCCGCAAGGCCGGCCAACCCGTCACCCCGCGCATCTTCTGGCTGATGAGCATGGCGGGCAGCGTGATGCTGCTGACCTACTTCATCTTCAGCCCCAAGCATCGGGACATGGTCGGCATCCTCAGCAACCTCTTCCCCTGTTTCATTGCGGCTTACAACCTCTACCTGGACCTGAAGCACGCCACCCGGACCCAGGTGGCCGCTGCGGCTGAGGCTGCGAAGCGCAGCGCGCGCCAGGCAACCGTGCCGGAGCCGGCGGTGTTGAACAAGTGACGCCCAGCCCACATCGCAACACCCCCGTCACTATTCACCACAGAGTCACAGAGACACAGAGAACGGCATAATCTGGATTTTTCAAAAGTCCCTTCTCTGTGTCTCTGTGTCTCTGTGGTGAATGTCCATGCTAAGGTTTCCTCCTCCGCTCCAGCGCTTCAATGACCTCCCACGGCAGCGTGACCGTGCTGCCGGTCATATCGGCGGTGAGCGCCTCCACAGCAAGGGCGTTCAGTGAAATCTCAAAGCGGCTGCCTTGGCGCAAGGTCAAGACCCATTCGCGGCGCTTTGCTCCGGCCGGCTGCGCGTTGGGGTCCTTGGGGAAAACCAGTGTCTTGACTGGCGGCAGGCCGATGGTCATCTCGCCGTTGTCGTCCTTGATCTTCAGCTCGCCCGCCAGCAGATCCAGCTCCAGGATCTCCACATTGGGCATCGGCTCCAACTCCTGGGTGTTCTGGAGCACGTCCTTCTTCTGGCGGGGACTGACACCAATTTCCGGCTGTTTGGAAATTGGCTGTCTGTCCCCGCCAGGCTTGGCACCGATTTCCGGCTGTTTGGGAATTGGCTGTTTGTCCCCTTTGGGCTTCGGCTCCTCTTTTGGAGACTCCTTCCGGCGCTTGAAGTCCACACCGGGCTTCTCATCCTTGGCAGCCGCAACAGGCGCAGGCAACTCGCCCGGCTCGGCCGGCTCGGGTTCGAGATCAATCTTGCGCAGAATCGTCCGGGGGAGCTTCAACTCGGCCCCGCCAGGCAGGAGGAAGAGCGCGGTAGTCTCTTCGAGTTTGAGCAGGCAGGCGCGGAAACTCTCGCCGTTCTGCAGCAGCACGCCGTGCAGCGTGCCTGCCAGCACGCGCTTGGTTTTCTCCTCGGCCCCTGTCCCGCGCTGCGGCCCCGCGCTCTGATTCCCGTGGGCCGGCTCGAACCGCTCGACTTCATCCAGCGGCACTTGGAGCGGCGCCGCGTGCTCATCCAGGAAATCCGGCCGCAGAGCCAGTCCCTCAGCCAGCCCCGCCGCAGTCAACTGGCCGACCAGCCGTTCGCCGGATGATAGCAACACGCTCGCAGCGCCCGGCGGACGGTCGTTTGGAGCAATCCTGTCGAAGATCAGTCCTTCCAGGAGCAAGTCTCCGTTCTTGCCTGCGCCCGTACGGAAGAGACGCACGCGCGCTATGGGCGTCGTGGACCGGAGACCCACGAACTTGCCGGGCAGCGCCGCGATCAGCGGATCGTGCTGGCTGTAGATTTCACCAAGCTGGCGGCCGTTTCTATCGTAGGCCGCCAGGCCCACGTCGTCTTCGCCCGCCGCCAATACGCCCAGCATGGTCACCGCGCCGGCGCGGTATGCGCCCGTCTTGGCGTTATAGCTCCCGGGCAGCACGAACTGCGCCTCGCAATCCGACTTGTCCACCTGAGCCAGCAGCTTGGGGCCGGGCGCGTTTCCAGGATTTGGCGCGGCCTGCACTGCGGCCTTGGGGTCCACGGGGCGCAGGAGCAGCCCCCACGCCGCGAAAGCGTCCTCCAGCTTGTCGCCGGCCTTGGCGGGCGCCAGGCGCCGTCCCGGCGGCGCGTTCCGATCCTGGTTAGGGAGACTGTCCATCGTGATCATGAACAGTCCGTTAGGCTGAAGCCCTGCCCTCGCATTGGGCTGGGCGACATCCGGGAACGCGAGCCGCTCAATCTTGTTGGCCCCTGCCGCAACGTCTCTGGCCTTTGCGGCGGTGACTGGGCTGGCAGAAGGCGCGAGCGCCTTAAGGTTGACCTCTTCCGCGAGGAGCCGTTCGAAGCTCTCCACGCCCGCAGGTGAGAACTTGAGCCGGCCCCAGCGCGAGCGCAGCGTCAGTTCCGTGGGCTGGATGAGGCCCTGGACCGTGGGGCCTTCAGCCAGGACCACAGAATCGCCTGGCGCGGCGGCGGCGCTGAGGAGTCCCATTTCGGCCAAGAGCGCCTGGGCGCGGTTGGACGCCTCGGGATCGGCGGATGCGGCGGCATCCTTGAGCGCCTGGAAAGACGCGTGGCCGAGGCTGCGCAGTTTGGCGAGGGCCTTCTCGCGCGTATCGAACTTGTCGCTTTGCAGATCGCCCGCCGCCAGGCGCGCTTCGTTTTCGAGATTGGGATCGAACCGCTCGCCGAAAAGGATGCTCTTGATGCCGGTCAACCCCAGCTTCTGCGTGCCCTTGCCGGTGCGGCACACCAGGGGCTTGTCGTTGGCCAGCAGGCCGAGAAGCCGCGAGCCGCCAGGAGTAGTCAGTGCGGCGGGGACTTCCGCCGGCGCGTTGTCCTCGGCGCAAGCTGCGCCGATTGCCAGGCAGAGCAGAACGGCGGCAAGGCGGCCCATGCACACAGTATAAGAGGAGGAGGGAAAAGGAAAAGCATAAAGCAAACCTGGCGCGCTGGCAGGGTAAAACTGGTTCGTCCGCAAGAAGCGGGTGCATGTCAGTAAATGCGTGGCCCAGAGCGTACCGCGGGCG
>JBEKKG010000064.1:0-14337 GCA_050010835.1 Planctomycetota bacterium | reverse complement strand
CCGGGACTTGACGCGAGTATCACCTAAGTTATACTTTCCCCGTATGAAGACGGCTGTATCCATACCCGACGAAGTGTTCTCCCGCGCGGAGGCCTTCGCCCGCCGGCGCAAGATGACCCGCAGCGCACTTTTCACGGCGGCAGTTGCCGAGTACGTGCAACAACATTGCGCAGAGGATGTCACGCGCAAACTGAACGAGGTCTACGCCAAGGAAGACTCCGCCCTGGACCCCGTTCTGGAGCGGCTTCAGGCACTTGCCCTCCCCAAGGAGGAGTGGTAGTGAGGCGCGGCGAAATCTGGTGGGCTGAGTTGCCTGAGCCGTTCGGCTCAGAGCCAGGATACCGCAGGCCAGTGCTCGTTGTGCAGGCCGATGAGTTCAACCGCAGCAATATCCGGACGGCCATCTGCGCCGCCATCACGTCCAATCTCAACCTCGCGGCCGCACCGGGAAATGTACAACTGTCAACGCGCGCCTCAGGCCTGCAGAAACCCTCGGTGGTCAACGTGTCACAACTCCTCAGTGTTGACAGAACACGCCTGACGGATTTGGTGAAAGTGCTCGACGCGCAGAGCATGCGCCAAGTGGACGAGGGCCTGCGGCTGGTCCTGAATCTTTAAGCCGTAGGGCAAGCTTTCCAGCTTGCCCGGACAAGCTGAAATAACGGTAATAACGGTGACGGACTACGGAATGCAGTTGGCTGTGAGGCGCCCCAGGAGACCTTGAGGCGGATTCCCGGCTTTAAGAAAGCGATTCTGATTTCTTGAAAGTGCAAGTCCTTGTGCAGACGGTTGTTACACGATATACGTCCAGATTTATTGGAATCTGCACTTGATAATGATGGTTCCCAGCCGTATTATATTATAGGGGATGTGTTGTTTTGAGAAGGGATGGTCTGCCCGATTTTGGATTTTGGACTTTGGATTGAGGGGGAACCACAGAGGCACAGGACGGCTGAGCCGCAACCAAAGCTGAAGGTTAGGGGGTGAAGGGGCGACCCGCTAACCCCCGGCTTCAGCCGGGGGGGGAAAGTCCGAAACACAAGCCAATACCGTCGTTCACGACGGTTACGAGGAGTGCCCAAGGGCTTAAGCCTGTGCGCCTTGGATAAGCCCCGTGAACGGGGCTAAAGTGGTCACCCCGGCCTGCCACCCCCGGCTGAAGCCGGGGGTTAGCGGGTCGGACATTTGGACGGCACTGTAGTTAGTAATGCAGAGGCAGAGGGAAGGAAGTGAATTATGCTTTTTAAGAATCCCAAGCTACGGATCCTCTCTCTGCGTCTCCGTAGTGATATGTTCGTGATATGTAAACTCCAAGAACTCGCTGGCCTACTACGGGATACTAAAGGACAAATAGCGGGCAAATCACGGGCAAATGACTGGGTCTTGACGGGCTTTGGGCTGGCAGCCGGGCGTTCCAATGCTGCGCCAGTCGAGGCCACTTCCTTGGTAAAGCTCTTCAGTCTTTATGCAAAGGGCCTCCAAACTCTGTGCAGAAAGTGTGCAATCATGCGACAAAACGTTGCAGAAGTTGACTGCCTACGGCACTGGCACGCATCACATAAAATCTCAGCCATAAATCACTTGCAGGAATACGAGGTGCTAAGTACAGCCCCGCGGAAGCCCCTGGCCCTTCCGAGCCGCGCGCGTAAGCAAGCGGTCATGGGGAGCGCTATGGGAGGCATAGGGAGAATGGGAGTGCTGGGTCCGCTCCCTTGGTTTGCTGCTTTGCTGGCTGGTTGGCCTGTTGGCTTGTTGTCCTGTTGGTTTCTCAGGGTTTAGGCAAACCAGGAGACCCTCTCGTGCGTCTAATACATGGTGCAGTGGCGGAGATTCGGGGCAACAGGGGAGCCATGCGCAACGACGTGTTTAGTGACGGAGGCGGTCGTGGCCTGGTCTGACGCGGAACTGGTTCAGAAGACCGTGGGCGGTGACCGCGAGGCCTTCGGCAAGCTCGTGGACCGCCACCGGCGCACCGTCTTCGCGCTGGCGGTGCAGCGGGGCTTCCAGCAGGCCGAAGCGGACGACCTGGCTCAGGAGGTCTTCGTCAAGGCGTACAAGGGCTTGGGGGCGCTCCAGGAGCCGGAGCGGTTCACGGCCTGGCTGTACGGCATTGCCAGCCACGTGTGCGCGGATGCAGCGCGTGCCCGCCGGAGGCATCGTGGCGAGGCCAGTCTGGACAGCGCGCCGGAAATGGAGGCGGACGCGGTGGAGTTCGCGGCCCTGGACTTGGACGTGGGGCGCGAAGACGCGGCAGTGCTGCGTGCGCTGGGCGAACTGCCGGAGGAGCAGCGCCTGGTGCTGACTCTGCGTTACCTCGAAGACCTCAGTCCCAAGGAGATTGCGGAGCGGCTGGGCGAGCCGCGGGGCACGATTCGCAGCCGCCTGCACCACGCTCTCTCCTACCTGCACGTAGCGTTCGGTTCGAGGGTGGATGCCAAGTGAGCACATGCGACAACGGCACGGGCGAGACGCCCGTGCTACGCTTCGGTTCAAGGGTGAATGCCAAGTGAGCACAAGCGACGACAAGGGCCAGCGCCCCGAACCAGCCGATGCCGATGAGAACGGCATGTCCTGCGATCAGGCGCGCCGGCAGATCGAGCGCCTCATCGCCGACTGCGACCTCAGGGACATTGAACGGTCCCTGCTGCAGGCGCATGTGCGCAACTGCCGGCCGTGCAAGGCCGAGCTGGACAGGTATCGCCGTCTTGAGGCGCGCCTGAAAGCTGCGTTCGCCCCGCTGGATACCGCGCCGCACTTCAGCGCCCGCGTGCTGGCAGTCCTCCCCGAGGCCGGAACCGCCGAGGCGCCCAAATGGGAGAAGACCCGCACTACCCGCCACCTGTTGATCTCCGGGAAAGCTCTCTCGCCTTATGGAGCCAATGGCCGCCGGCCCGGCGAGTTCAGTGTGTTCCGCTTTGTGTATGCCGCCGGGCTGGCCGCGCTGTTGACGCTCTGCGTGGCCGGACTGGCGTATTTTTGTTACTGGTGGCGGCACAGCGGCCAGACGTACGCGGAGCTTCCAGGGTATTTGGGAAGCCAGGCGCAGGTCACCGCCGTGCAGGGGCAGGCAGAACTCGTGCGCGAGGGGAGCGGCACCGCGCTGCTGGCGGCGGGCGAGAAGCTGCGGCCGCAGGACAGCATTCGCGCCACGGCCCAGCCTGTATCTCTGACTCTGAACTGCGGGCCGCGCCGCACCACCACGGTAGCGCTGGCCGCGCGCTCCAGGCTGGAGGCGCTCAACAGGAACAGTTACAAGCTGACCGAAGGCGCGGCTTACTTCCAAGTGCGCAACGAGCCGCCGAAGGCTGCGCCGAATGAAGTCCTCGAAGTGGACGCGGCCGGGATTGCCACGGTGAAAGTGACAGGCACCACGTTCGGCGTGGACCTGGCATCCGCGGCGCAAGGCGGGGTGGTTGTTTTTGTGGAAGAGGGTACGGTTCAGGTCGAGCCGCACGGGCAAGCCCCCGTGCTCGTGGCGGCCGGCCAGGAACTGGCCGTGGCACCAGGCGGCCTCCCCTCCCTTCCCCAAGCCCTCAACAAGTCTGCGCGGCGGACGGCGTGGCTCGCGGAACTGAACCCTCCGGCAAAAGGCCAGCCGCTAACCTATGACTCCACAGTAGTCGAGAACGCCCGCGCGCCTGGCGCTGTTGCCGTGGCACCGGAGAAGAGCCTGAACTGGGACCTGCCCGTGAGGGATGTGCCGCTGCTGGACAGGAACCTGGCTGAGGGCATTGACCTTTTGGCGGCGGGACTGGGCAGGCCGCCGCAGTTGCTGCAACTCGGCTCCCAGCTTCAAGGGCCCTTCATCGCCAACAATGCCACGCTGAACTTCTCCGTGCACGGTGAAATGCCGCTCCAGGCGGTCCTGCGCTGGATGGCGCGGGACGTCTCGATGCGCTTCGTCCTTGGGGCCGAAGGCAAGCCTCGTTTCAGCACCGCCGCGGCCGACGAGCCGCTCGGCCCCGCGGCTTGCGGAACCCCTCCTGAGGACGTGCGCAAGGCCTTGGAAGCGCCCTGCCCGCAAAGCCTGAAGAGCAGCGTTTCACTGCGCGCCGCGGCTGAGATCCTGGGCACGCGTTGCGGCGTCAGCATAATCCTGGACCGGGCCTTGCTGGAGAAGCAGGCCGCCACCCACAGCACGAACGGCGATTTGCCCGGCCAGACCGTGGCGCAGAAACTCGAGGCGCTGCTGAGCAGCCTGCACGCCAACGCGGCCTGGTACGACCACGCCCTGTACGTCGCGGCCCCGGCGCGCATCGAGGCGCTTACCTACATCGAGCGCACTGCCGCGCTTAACCCCGAACTGCTGGGCTCGCCGCCCAATGCGGCCTGGGCCACAGCCCTGCAAGAGTTGCTCGCCGCGCAAACGTATCCGTCCGACGAATATGCCTCGGCGCTTGCAGCGCCCGGCCAGCCCGGCCTGCAACTGCGCAGCGACACGAAGCTGTCAGGACATCCTCTCTTCGGCGCAGCGGCCCTGGACCTCAAGCAAGCTGACGCTCCGGCGCTCTGTTACCGCACCGGGTCGCTCGGCGCTGCGGAGCTGTCTGCGCTGCTGGGTCTGATCCAGACCGGCAGTGCGGTCGTGCCAGGCACCAGCGGGATGATCTCGCAGATAACGCCCGGAGTTGTGCCGGATCTGAAGAGCCTGGCCGAACAGGTGCGGCCGCCGCTGCGGGTGGCGCTGGCTCCCGGCCTCAAGCCGTTGCCGTTCGACAAGCAGGCCTTCGTCAACAAGAACCTGCCCCTGGGCGAAGCCCTGGAGTGGGCCGCGTGGCTCAGCGGCTGCGGCCTGCGCCAGGACAACAACGATGTGTGGGTGGTGGATGAGGCCGCCGCCTGCTATGGCCCGCCGGCCTGGCAGGTCCTTTCGCTGGCACAGTTGGCGGCGCGCCATCCGGCTGTGGCGCCGGCACTCCCCGGTCTGTTCGCCAGGCTGCTGCCGGAACTGTACCCGGATTTCTTCGCCAGGACGGAATGCCGCTGCATTGGCAACCGGCTGGTCTTCAGGGGCGACCGGCGCCAGCTTCAGTTGGCTCAACGCCTGTACACGGCCCTGGAGGCGTGCAACCCGGCGAACCTGAAGGAAATCCACAAGTGGAAACCGCACTGGCGCGAGACGATGGAAACCAGCCTGGCTGAACCATTCAGGTGTGCGGAGCCGATTCTGAGCGGCAGCTTCGCCGGGCTGTTGCGGCAGCAAGGGGAACTCAATCACCAACTGCGCTGCACGATCCTGGTAGACCCCGTGGCGATGCGCGAGAAGGCCGGAGTTGAAATCCACCAGCTCGATGTTTCGGGATTCTCCGTCGAGAAGGTGGTCGAGCGGCTGGCGCGGGAAGTCGGGTTGAGGATGGTCCTGGAAGGCGATGTGGTGTGGTTGAGGCCATAGCCTGGTCTGGAACCGCAGATAAACACAGATGAACACAGATAAGAAGATCGGTAGGACAGGCTTTCCAGCCTGTCCCGACAGCCTGGAAAGGCTGTCCTACCTCTCTGCGGTGATTGCCGTACTGTTGCTCGCCACTCAATTCTGTCTTGCGGGCGAGGAAGCGCCCAAGGGACCGCGAGTTGAGGTCAAACCGGGCGACGGCGGCCAGGCCTACACCTGTGTTCTGCTAGGTTTCAAGGACGGGGTGCTGGACCTTCAAAGGGACGACGGCGAGGTGCGGCACGAGAAGGCGAGCGGCATGGAGAGCGTCCATTTCCTGCCGCCGCCGGAAGCTCCGGCGCCCGCGGCAACTCCAGCGTCTGCCGCGGCAACCCCAACGCCCGCGGCGCCGCCGAATCCCGGCGGCAAGCATGCTGAGGCCGCCGGCAAATGGGCGGGCTGGAACCCGGAGGACGGACGCCGGCTGCGGGAACTGGAAAAACTCGAGATGCAAGGCGCTCTTCACCCCGCCGAAAAGGAGGAGTTGCGGAACCTAAGGGAGCGCGCCCCGCAGATTTTGCTCAGGATGGAGAAGACCAGACGGAAAGTTCACGCCGGCGGAGGCAAAGTGGATGTTGCCGAGGCGCAACGCCACCTCCGGGATGCGACGCAGGGAGAAGACGCGGAGGAGACCCTGTTTCTCCTCTTCTTCGGTTACCAACAGCAGGGATACACAGGGCAGAAGTTGGAGGAGTTGTTGCGGAAAGACGCCGAGAGCATCGTTAATCCCGTTGTGCGCGCGAAGGCGGTCGAGTACTTGCGCCCTCTGCTGAACTTCATTGAGACGCGCAAACCGTTGCGCAAGGACAAGTAAGCGGCAGTTGTCATTTGTCCTTGGCCTTCAGGTCTTCCTGCAGTTCTTCCATGGTGGGCAGCCCTGCGGTTTTCGAGGAACTGATGTCGTCGCGCCGGTAGAGCTTGCGGCCGTCTTCCACCTTGGCGCGGACGTCCTGGCGCCGCACCAGAGCGTCCAGGTACGCCGCATCCTTGCCCTGCAGCATGCGCAGGGCTTCGGCTTCGTCCACCCAGAACGGGTTCCCTTCCTCATGGGTTTTCCCAGGCACTGTGACTGTTGGTCCCTGCGTGGAAGTGCCGGCCGGCGCTGCCGCAGCCGGGCTGCGTGACAGCACGTACCAGCAGACGGCCCCAGCCAGGAGCAGTTCGGCGGCCGTCACGATGAGCGCCGCGCGAAACGCGCTCCGCGCCGCGGCGCTGCCGTGCGCTTCCGCACTGTAGGCGCGGCTGGAGAGCCATGTCCGCAAGGAACTGGACAGGGACAGGACCGTCAGTCCGGCCGCCAGGACCGGCACGCCCCAGCCGTGGGGCAACAGCCGCAGGAGGCCAAGGTTTTGCAGAACACCCAGGCACATAAGCACGATGCCCAGCAGGTCCGGCCCGCGCCAGTACCAGAGCAGGCGCAGCTCCCGCCGCCAAATGCGCTCGCGCGTGGCGCGCTCCACCCCGGCGGCGGCGCGTTCCACCGCGGAGTTGGCTGCGCTGCTGATAACGTAGACGCCCACCACGCCCCCGATGAAGAGAAGGATCTCTGTCCTGCTGATGTGATACATACCACTCGTGGCCCGTCCCTCGTCCCTCGTTAGAGGGGCACCGGATAGCGCCAGCCGAAGGGATCCGGCGCCGTGCCAAACTGGATGTCCATCAACTGCTGCCGCAACTGCACAGTCAGTTCTCCGGGCCTGTCGCTCGTGTTGCGGTAGAGCATCGCGTTGCCGTGCACGATCTCGCGAATGGGCGTCACTACCGCGGCCGTGCCGCAGGCGAAGACTTCCTTCAGCCTCCCGGCCTTGTTGGCTGCGAGCAACTCATCCACAGCAATATCGCGCTCTTCCACCTTGCGGCCCTGGCGCCGGACGAGCTGGAGCAGCGACTCGCGGGTAACGCCGGGCAGGATGGAGCCGCCGGTGAGGGCGGGTGTGAGCAGGATGTCGTCAATGAGGAACATGATGTTCATGCCGCCAAGTTCCTCGATGTACTTCCGTTCGCGCGCATCGAGGAAGACGACTTGATCGAAGCCTTCCACAGTCGCCTGGCCCTGCGCGGCCAGTGAGGCTGCGTAGTTGCCGCCGCACTTGGCCGCACCGGTGCCCCCAGGCGCCGCGCGGACATACTCGGTCTCCGTGCGCAAGCGCACGCCGCGCGGATCCTGCCCGGCGAAATAGTCGCCCACCACGCAGGTGATGACGAAGAAAATGCACGTGGGCGAAGGGTGGACTTTGATCACCGTATCCGTGCCAATCATGCAAGGCCGGATGTACAACGTGTACGGGCGCGGCGGCACACACTCCCGCTCGGTCTTGATCAGACGGCAGATGTCTGAGAGAACCGCCGCGGTGTCCACCTGCGGCATGCACAACCGCGCGGCCGAGGCGTTCAGCCGCGCCAGGTTGCGGTCCGGGCGGAACAAGGAGATCGAGCCATCCGGCTGGCGATAAGCCTTGAAGCCTTCGAAGATCTCCTGCCCATAGTGGAAAACCACAGTTGCGGGCGACAGGGTAAAGGGACCGAAAGGCTGAATCTCCGCCTTGGCCCATACACCGTCCTTGTAGTGTTGCACCAGCATGTGTGGTGTGAAAGCTGAACCGAAACCGGGACCCTTCTTGTCGTCTGCCATTGCAAGCCACACTCCTGACTGAGGCCAGAGCGCCTCTTATACCGGACGGGGCCGTGCGCCGCTAGTACTTGTGCCACGGGAAGCCCATCGCACCGCGAGGGCTTATCCGTGCTGAGCCTGGCCGCGCGCAGTATAGCCCCCTGATTCTCTCGATACTGCGGCTTGCGCCCGGGACAGCTTTCTGTTAAAGTCATAGTAACCACATAATGGAGAGGTGAACCAGTGCCGCGAAAAGGTTACGACGAAGCCATCAAGTCAGCTTTTCTGGAAGCAGTCACCGCTGCCCGTGCTGCGGGCCAGCCCTGGGTGGAGACGTTCAAAGCCGCGAAAGAGGCCGGATACACCGGGACCCTTGGGGGCATAGAGAAGATGTTCCACGTAACGAAAGGCAAAAAGGCTGTGCGCAAGCCCGGCAGGCCAAGGAAAGAGGGCCTGGCAGTGGCCAGGAAACCCAACCGCCTCTACAGCGAGGCCACTAGGGTCGCGATAGTAAACGCTGCCCTTGAGGCGCGGAAGGCGGGGAAGAAGTGGCGGCAAGCCCTTGAGGCGGCCCAGGCCGCAGGCTATCGCGGCAGACTCACATCGCTGATTGGGCTCATCCGCTATGCAGAAAAGACGGCCCGGAAGCCGGGCAGGCCGGCGCGGCAAAGGGCCAGCGGCCTTGAGCCAATCCAGGAGATTATTGAACGCCTGGCCAAGGAGCGAGTCAGGGTGGCGTTGGATCGGGCAATTGAGGAGTTGGAGAAGGTGCGGGGTTAGATGAGGACGCCGGGGCGCGGGGTTCGGGGTTCGTGGCGCCCCATCCCTGGCACGCTTCGCGCCCCACGGACCTCTGCTTAGGGCAGTGCTTTGAGCGAACGCGCCATCTTGCTGAACGCATCCGGCTCTGCGTTCATGGCGCCCGTGAACTGCAATTTCAACGACGTCGAGCCGATCGTTTGCGCGATGTAAAAGACGGCCAGCGTCTTCTTGCCTGCCTTGTCAACCTCAGTGAATGCCACGCGCGCACACTTCCTCGTGCCAGGCAACTCCACCCATTCAAACTTATCGTTCTCCAGTTTGCCGCCGTTCGCAACCATCCGCTTGCGTGCGTTGTCAATCAGCGACTGTGGCTGATGATCCGTGAACTCACCGTGCAGTTGCCCCACGGCGACCAGGTACGTCACGCCGCTGCTTGCGTTGACGCAGAGGCACGTCTTGCCTGCGTCGCCCTCGTATGTCATCCATTTCCATCCCGCGCCGGGCAAGTCCACAGATACCCCGGCGCTCCGCAGCACCAGTCGCGAGCCATCCAGCATGTCACCCTTGATGGGGACCTGCGCCGCGGGCTGCCCCGCACTGACAAGCGCCGTCGCGCTCAGCATTCCGGCCATCAGACATGGCAACACCTGACGATTCATGGACTGGCCTCTAGTGGTTCTTGCCCGGTCTCCGGGTGCGCAGCTTCTCATTCGGCACGGCGTCAGGATGGAACTTGCCGTCCACGAGCCACTCGCCGGCCCGCCCCATCCGGATGCCTTCGCGCAGCCATTCCAACGCCGGACCCTGGACGGCGCCATGTCCGGTAAAGACACAATCCGGTGCGGCCGCCAGGAGCCGCTCCAGGCTCTTGAGCGTTTCCGCAGTCGAGAAACCCGTGCTGCCCGCCCAAGTGAGCCGCCCCGCGGCGCCGTACAGGTCGCCGGTGAAGGCCGCCAGCCCGCGCTGCGTGTGCACGAGGTAGCTCGCGCAGCCCGGCGTGTGGCCCGGGGTGTGGAGCGCCCGGATGTCCAGCCCGCACAGGCGCAGGGTTGCGCCGTCGCCGGCTTCCACGTCCACCTCCGTCGGGACGACCCAGCCGGGGTACTCGTACCAGACTTCGCGGTTGCCGGCGCGCAGGACCTGTGCCGTATACGGCGCGCTGACCAGCTTCAAGCCCAACTCGCGGAACCGATACGCTCCCAGCGCGTGGTCCACGTGGCAGTGCGTGAGCAGCGCAAAACGGACCTCCTCGATGTTCCGTCCCAACCCTGCGATGTTCTGGAGAATCTCCGCCTCGCAGGTGCTCGAACCGGGGTCAACCAGCACCGCGCCCTCAGGGCCGTCAATGAGATACGTCACGCACTGCAAGTACCCGCCAGGGCAGACGACGTGGACTTGCGGCAGGGACATGGATGCGTTCATCTCTCTCCCTTCACTTCGCCCGTTCCGGGCATGCGGGCAACTCCTTCCTCATGCGTCCGCTCATGTCGCCGCACTGCGCCGGATCGAGCGGCAAATCCACGCGGACGTGGTTCAGGGCGCTGAGGCACAGCGCTTCCATGATCTCGTAGCCGTGATAGCTGATGTCCAGGTTGCAGGGATGCACTTGCTTGTCGTCATCCAGCCACGCGCCGAAGTCCTTCAGGTACAGCGGCTGCAAACGCGTCTTCTCCTGGACGACCCACCCGTCCCCCACGCCGCCCACGACCTCGCCGCCGGAGGCCTTGGTGCACGCGCCCCAGCGGGCGTCGGTGTCGCACCAGGCGTAGCCCTGGGTGCCATAGACAGTCAGGCGGTTGTCCAGCCAGAACTTCTCCTTGGGCATGTATGAGGGGGCCAGCTTGCCGAACTCCACCACCGCCCGCACTCCGTTCTCGAATCCCAGGATGCCCATCGTGTAGTTGGGCGAAGGATGGCTGTCCTCGAGCAACTCCTTGCCATGCACGTGGCCCACGACCCATTTGGCTTTCGCCCCGCCGTTGGCCCACAGTATGTAATCCACGTAATGGGTGCCGAGTTGCGCCAGCCAGGCCTGGCAGGTGGCGTCAAGCCGCGTGATCTTGCCCAAGTCGCCGCGGCCAATCAGTTCCTTCAGCTTCTGGAACGAAGTGAGGTACTTCTGCTGGTGGGAAACGATGGTCTTGATGCGGCGTGAGCGGCAAAGCTGGACAATCTGCCACGCTTCCGCCAGCGAAGTAGCCATCGGTTTCTCGAAGGCCAGGCCGGCCACGCCGGATTCTGCAGCCAACTCGACCATCGGCAGCCGCAAGCGCGGGGGCGTGACGAAGCAGAAGACGTCCGGCTTCACCGCCTTCAGCATGGCCGCGGCGTCATCATGCAGGATGTCCGGGCGAAGCTGCCTGGCCTCGGCGTAGGCGGCGAGCTTCTTGCGGTCCAGATCGCAAAGCCCCACGAGCTCAAAGCGGTCCGGCAATTCCAGGAAGGCATTGGCGTGGATCTTCCCCCGGTTGCCGATCCCCGCCTGCTCGACACGGTATTTTTTCATGGCCTTGCTCCTCGAATCCTCAATCCTCAGTGCGTGGCAGTATACCATGCGGCGCCGAAAACGCCCATGCAGCCGTTTTCAGTAAGTCAACAGGCCTGTTGTTCTGTTGACCTGTGGCACTTGCCTCAGGGCGGATGCCGCGATAATTTGGCTCCTGCCGTTTTGAATCGCGGGTCAGGGGCGCGGTTCTCCGTTCGGATAAGACGACAGCGAGGGGGCACACGGGTAAGAGGCTATGGCTGAGGATCGGGAAAGCGTCGGGGAGGCACGTCCGCAGGCCGTCGAGTCCGGCCTCCGCAGAGTTGAATTCAACCCGGACATGAGCTTTCACCAGGCGCTGCACAGGCGCGTGGACGAACATTTCCGCAGCACGGGCCGCCGCAAGCGCGACTGCTGGCAGATGTACCTGAAAACCGCCATCATCCTCGCGGTTTTTGGGACTGCGTACACTCTGCTTGTCTTTGTGGCCACCGCGCTCTGGCAGGGCCTGGCGCTCACTGTTCTGCTGGCCCTGTGCATGGCCGCCGTCGGGTTCAACATCCAGCACGACGGCGGGCACCAAGCCTACTCGGAGCGCGTCTGGGTCAACCGCCTGATGGCCTGGACCCTCGACCTGATGGGCAGCAGTTCGGGACGCTGGCGCTGGATGCACAGCGTCATCCACCACATGTACGTCAACATCACCGGCTACGACGACGACATTGACCTGGGCCTGCTGGCCCGGATGTCGCCGCACCAGGAGTGGCGTTGGTGGCACCGCTGGCAGCATCTTTACATCTGGCTGTTCTACGGGATGCTGGCGGTCAAATGGCAGTTCGTTGAGGACTTCCGGTACGTCATCACAGGCAAGCTCGGCCGGAACCGCGTGCCTCGGCCCCGGGGCTGGGGGGTAGTGGTCTTTGTGGCGGGCAAGCTGCTTTTCCTCGCCTGGGCGTTCGCTGTGCCCATGCTGTTGCATCCGGCGTGGACGGTGTTGTTCTACTATGCCGTGGCCACGCTGGTGCTGAGTGTGGTCCTGACCCTGGTGTTCACCATCCCGCACCTCGTGGAGAAAGCCGATTTTCCCATGCCGCGGGAGGACACAGGACGCCTGGAACGCCCCTGGGACGTCCATCAGGCCCTGGTGACGGTGAACTTCGCCATGCGGAACCCCATCCTTACCTGGCTGCTCGGGGGGCTGAACTACCACAAGGAACATCACCTCTTCCCGCTGATCTGCCATGTCAATTACCCCCGCATGTCCGGGGCGGTGGAAGAAACGTGCCGGGAGTTCGGCGTGCCGTACCACGCGTACGGGTCTTTTCTAGCCGGGGTTGCCGCACACTACCGCTGGCTGCGCCGCATGGGGCGAAGCGCTCAGGCCCGGGCCTGAGGCGCGAGCCGCTCGTACATGGCTTTTGGTGAGCCGCACACCGGACAGGTCCAGTCGTCAGGGAGGTCCTCGAACTTTGTCCGGGGCGGTATCCCGTGGTCCGGGTCGCCGGTTGCCGGTTCGTAGATGTGCGCGCACACTTGGCATTGGTACCTGTCCATCCGCCCGTCCTTTCTCTGTGTCTTCTGTGTCCTCTGTGGCAAACAGCCGTCGCAGTGTTAAGCTGGGTGCCATGCCGAAGGCAATTCGCTTCTTTCGCTCCGTGCCGCGCTGGTTGCTGGTGCGCGGCTTGTTCCCGCGCTATCCAGCCATAGCCACGGGCGCGCTGTCGTGCATTGAGCTGGCCGAGGCGGCACCACCGGCCCTGCCGAACGCCGAGTGGGTGCGGATCAGGACGCGCTTGAGCGGCGTGTGCGGCTCGGACCTGTCGGCCATAGCCTGCCAGGGCAGCCCGTATTTCTCGCCGTTCGTTTCCACGCCGTTTGTGCTGGGCCATGAGCTTGTCGGCGACATTGTGGAGACCGGCGCGGCGGTCCCGCCGCAGTGGAAGACGGGTATGCGCGTGGTCATCGAGCCGGCGCTGTGCTGCGCGGTCCGCGGGGTCACGCCGCCGTGCCGGCCCTGCGCCGCGGGTGAGTATGCGCACTGCGAGAACATTCTCAAAGGCTGCATCAAGGGCGGCATCCAGACAGGGTACTGTGAAAGCACGGGCGGAGGATGGAGCGCGGCGACGCTGGTGGTTCAGCACACGCAACTGCACGCCGTGCCGGAAAGCTTGAGCGCTGAGGAAGCGGTGCTGGCCGAGCCGTTCGCGTGCGCGGTCCATGCGGCGTTGATGGCGCCGCGCGAGCGGGAGGCGCACGTCCTGTTCCTGGGCTGCGGCACCATCGGGCTGCTGGCCCAGTATGCCTACCGTGCGGCGGGCGGGCAGGGACACGTGCTGGCCTCGGCACGCTTCGAGGCCCAGGCGGAGATGGCGCGGAAGTTCGGAGGCACGGGCGGGGACGCCCGTGCTACCGCGCGCAATCCGGAGGATTGCGCCACAACGGAGGTGCTCGTGGGCTTGGGCATGGAGCGGCTCTACAAGTGGGTCCTGGAGCGCACCGGCGGCAGCGCGCACCAGCCGGAGCTGGGCAAGCCGGTGCTGCTGGGCGGCGCCGACTGCGTCGTGGACTGCGTAGGTTCGAGCAGGACGATTGACGACGCCATGCGCCTGACGCGCCCGCGCGGCACGCTGGTCCTGGCCGGCATGCCGGGAATTCCCAAAGGCGTGGATTGGACGAGCGTCTGGTACAAGGCGCTGCGCGTGCAAGGCTCCTATGCCTACGGCTGGGAAACGCTCAGCGGCGGGCGGAAAGTGAAGACGCTGGCGCTGGCGCTGGAGTTGCTCCAGGCCAGCGGCGGCGCGCTGAAGCCGCTCGTGAACCGTAAGTACCCGCTCGAAGAATACCGCGCGGCGCTGGCAGGGGCGTGGCAGGCGGGGCGGAACGGTGGGTTCAAGACGGTGTTTGAGGTGGAGTGAATGCACGCCATTGATCCCGAAGGTCTCGTCCAAATCGTCGAACCCGGCGACGGCCCGTTCTTCCTGGCGAATGGCGAGCGCTTCATCTTCGCGCGGCTGCCCGTGGGGACGCGCATGCTCTATCCGCGCCTGC
>JBEKKG010000063.1:0-14374 GCA_050010835.1 Planctomycetota bacterium | reverse complement strand
CGTTGCTGGCGCGGCAGGGCGTCGAGGGGCAAGTCGAGCACGGCTTCCGCCTTTTCACGAAGAGCGGCCGCGGCAGTGACGTGGCACGCGCGTTGGCGCGGGAACTCGAAGCCGCCGGCGGCCTGCTGGTCTGCGAGGCGCGCATCAGCGCGGTGAAGCGCGCCCCAGCCGGTTTCGTCCTTGAAGGCCAGTTCGAGGGCCATGAGGAACAACGCCAGGCGCGCATGGTGGTCATCTGCACGGGTGGCTTGAGTTACCCTGCCACAGGCTCCACGGGCGACGGCTACGCCTGGGCGCGGGTGCTGGGACATACGCTTACGCCTCTGCGCGCGGCGCTGGTGGGACTGGCCACCAATGAAGAGTGGCCCCGGGAATTGCCGGGGTTGGCCTGGCCGGATGCGGAAGTAGCCTTGCGGGCTCCCGCAGAAAAGCGGCGCCAAGGCGCCGCACTCCAAAAAGAACGCGGTGAGATACTCTTTACGCACTTCGGCATTTCCGGGCCGGCCATCCTGGATTTGTCCAATGTGTTTGTCGCGTCTGGCTTGGCGTTGGCCCAGCTTGACGTTGACTTCTTCCCCGAGGTCCCGGCGGAAGAACTCGACCGCCAGTTGTTGGCGCGTCTCAAGCAATTCCCCAACCGCATGCTGGCCAACGCCTTGGAAGGCTTCCGGCAGGTTCCGGCACGGCTCCTGGAACGCTGGCAGAAGGCGCTGGGCCCGCCAGGATCGGTGCCGCTGCGGCATTTCTCCAAGGGAGCACGGTTCAAGCTGCGCGGCCTTATGAAGCTCACAACACTAACCATCACCGGCACGCGCGGCGTGGAACACGGCGAAGTGACTGCCGGCGGGGTGGCATGGGAGGAGATTGATCCAGCCACGCTCGAATCGCGGCTTTGCGCGGGCCTCTACTTCGCGGGCGAGATGCTGGACGTGGCGGGCCGCTGCGGCGGGTTCAACTTGCAGGCCGCATTTTCAACGGGGTTCCTGGCAGGGCGAAGCGCGGGGCGAAGAGCCAAATAGAGGCAAACAACGGTAGCCAGGACTGAAGTCCTTGGTACGATGCCCAACGGTGTAACTTGTTACACGAAAGGAACGCATGGCCGCTTACACTCACTGCCAGCCGCCCCCGGGCGACAAGCTCTCGATCAAGAACGGCAAGCTCCAGGTTCCCGATCACCCTGTCATCCCCTTCATTCAGGGCGACGGCACGGGGCCCGACATCTGGCGCGCCTCGCGGCGCGTCTTTGACGCCGCCCTGGAGAAAGCCTACGGCGGGCGCAGGAAGATCGCCTGGTTCGAGGTGCTCGCCGGAGAAAACGCCTTCAACACCACGGGCAACTGGCTGCCGGATGAAACTGTCGCCGCGTTTCAGGAATACCTGGTCGGCATCAAGGGGCCGCTGACCACGCCCATTGGCGGCGGCATTCGCAGCCTGAACGTGGCGCTGCGGCAGATGTTGGACCTGTATGTCTGCCTGCGGCCCGTGCGGTATTTCAAAGGCGTGCCCTCGCCCGTCAAGCGCCCGGAAGACGTAGACATGGTCATCTTCCGGGAGAACACCGAGGACATTTACGCGGGCGTGGAGTGGCCGGCCGAATCCCCGGAGGCCCGCAAGCTGATCGCGTTCTTGCAGCAGGAACTGGGCGTCAAGAAGATCCGGTTCCCGGCCAGCAGCGGCATCGGCATCAAGCCGGTGTCGCGCGAGGGGAGCGAGCGGCTGATTCGCGCCGCCATCCGCTACG
This sequence comes from Planctomycetota bacterium, assembly GCA_050010835.1. Taxonomy (GTDB): domain Bacteria; phylum Planctomycetota; class SZUA-567; order H5-PLA8; family H5-PLA8; genus JAPLOD01. Next base: position 12,633 of record JBEKKG010000063.1, on the reverse strand, counting down.
CGCTGCAGCACCAGCGCCGCAGCGTCACGCTGGTCCACAAAGGCAACATCATGAAGTTCACGGAAGGCGCCTTCCGCGATTGGGGCTATGCGCTGGCCAGGCGCGAATTTACCGAGGAGACCATCAGCGAGCGCGAAAGCTGGATCATGGCCAACCAGGAAAAGGAACCGGACCTCAGCGTTGAGGCCAACGCGCGGCTGGTGGAGCCGGGTTACGACCACATGCCGCCTGAGCGGCAACAGAAGATCCGTGAGGAGGTGCTCGAAGTGCTGTTGCGCCTGAACACACCGTCCGTCGCCCTGCGGAAGTGGCGTGGGAGGCTGCTGCTCCGCGACGCTATTGCCGACATCACGCTCCAGCAGGTGCTCACGCGCCCCAAGGACTTCGATGTCATCGCCACACTGAACCTGAACGGCGATTACCTCTCGGACGCTCTCGCGGCCCAGGTGGGCGGCATTGGCATCGCACCCGGCGGGAACATCAACTACGACAGCGGGCACGCCATTTTCGAGGCGACGCACGGCACTGCGCCCAAGTACGCCAACCAGGACAAGGTCAACCCAGGTTCGGTAATCCTCTCCGGTGAAATGATGTTCCGTTACCTGGGCTGGAACGAGGCGGCAGACTTGATCATCAAGGGCATGGAGGGCGCCATCAGCGCAAAGACGGTCACCTATGATTTCGAGCGGCAAATGGAAGGCGCGAAACTGGTCAAGTGCAGTGAGTTCGCCGGCGAGATTATCAAGCACATGTCCTGTTGACCCGTACCCGAATGCGTTTATTGTGCTTGACCTGATGAGTACTCCGACCCCTGACTCCGAGGTTGCGCCGAAGGGGGGCGAGCCAGCGGCTCGCCCTACGGACGCAGGCGCGAATGCGGCGGCTGCGCCCGACGCGCCCCTTACCACCGTAGGGCGCCGCGTGGATTTCTCCGCGCGGCTGGACAGTTTTCAAGGCCCCCTGGACCTGCTGCTCTATCTTATCAAGGAGAACGAGGTCGAGGTCACGGACATACCCATCGCGCGCATACTGGAGCAGTATCTGAAGTTTCTGGACCAGGCCGGGCAGTGGGACTTGCAGCTTGCAGGCGAGTTCCTGGTCATGGCCGCAACGCTCATGGAGATCAAGAGCCGCGAACTGCTGCCGGTGCAGGAACAGGCCGCCGAGGGTGAGGAGATCATCGAGGACCCGCGCAGCGACTTGGTGCGGCAGCTTCTCGAATACCGGCGGCTCAAGGACCAGGCAGCCGGCCTGGAGGCGCTGCAGGAGCAGTGGCAGCGCTGCCGTCCGCGCGGGCTCTTCGGCGACGTGCCGGAGGCGTCCGAGCAGGAAAGCGCCGAGTTGGACCGGACGCGCGCCCGTGAAGCGCTCGTGGACGTGGACCTGTACGTGCTTTTTGCGGCGCACGAGCGCATCCTCAAGGCCATCATGGCCCAGGCCCCCAAAAGCATCGTCGGCGACAAGGAAACCCTGGAGCAAAAGATCGTGCGGATCGAAGCCGCGCTCCGAATCCGGCCTTTTGCCGGTTTCCTGGAACTGGTCGCCGACACCGGCAGCCGCGCGGACATGGCCGCAACCTTTGTGGCGCTACTGGAACTGGTGCGGCGCCGCGCCGTGCGCTTGCTGCAGCAACAGGACTTCGGCACGTTCGACGTCAAAGTGCAGGATGAAGCTGAGCGGGCCGCGCAAAGCCGCGAGGAAGCCGCCGCAGCCGAAGCCGTGGCCGAGGCCGCAGTGCAAGCCAAAGCCGCTCAGGACGCGGCGCTCGCCACCCAAGCCCAGGCGGAAGGGCAGAGGCTGCCATGGCTCAAGAAACGCGCGCCGCCCCGTGCTCATTTCAAAGGCATAGTGCGCCCCGAAGACCTTGAGGAACTGGACACTGAAGAGGCTGAGATAGCGCGCCGCATTGACGCCATCCTCGCGGCGGCGGACGCCATCTGCGAGAAGTTCGAGGCGGGACAGCCTGGTGGTGGCACAGCCTCTCAGCCTGTAGCAGGTGACACAGGCAGTCAGCCTGTGACTCAGCCCTCCAGCACGCCGCCCGGTAGCACAGGCTCTCAGCCTGTGCCACAGGCCCAGGAAAGGGAAGGAATGTCAAGTAAGCAATGACCCAGCCCGACGCAAGCCAGGCCGAGAAGAACACCGCCAAGGCCGCCAAGCCCTTGCGCGTCGCCGTAACTGGCGGCAGCGGGCGCATTGGCCGCCACGTCGTGAAGTGCCTTATGGCGCGCGGGCATGCCGTGCTCAACCTCGACCGCATGCAGCCGCCGGAACCTGTCGCCAAGCTGCACTACGTAGACTTGACAAGACGCGAACTGGTCCAACCGCTGTTTGAGCAAGTTGATGCCGTCTGCCACCTGGGCGAGATCCCCGGAATACACGGGGCCTGGGGGCCGGAGCAGGTCTACGCGCACAACACGCAGGCAGGTTCCGTGGTGCTGCAAACCGCAGCCGACCTGAAGCTTCCGCGCGTGATCTACACCAGCACCTGTCAGGTGTATGGCTGCTTCGGCGATCCGCCCGTCCCGCCGGTTTGCCTGCCCTTCGACGAGACCCATCCGTTGCGCCCGCAGAACGCGTACGCCCTTAGCAAGGTTGCCAATGAAGGATACGCTCAATTCCTGGCGCGCCACCAGAAGATGTCCATTGCCCTCTTCCGCTTGCCGGCAGTGTGGGATTTTAAGGAAGATGAGGCGCTGCCAGAAAACATCCGGCACTGGTTGCAACACTCGCCCAAGGAAGTGCTCGACCTCGCCGCATACCTGCACAGTGAAGACGCCGCCCTGGCCTTCGCCTTGGCCGTCGAGCGCCCCCACCCAGGCTGCGAAGCGTATCACTTCTCAGCCAAGGAGGTATGCAGTGGCGCGCCCCTCCGCGAACGCCTTGAAAAGTACAACCCTGACTATCCGCAGATAGGCGCGGACTGGCCGGCCTATGCCAGCCCGCTGCTCTGCGCCAAGGCCAAGGCGCACTTCGGTTGGGAGCCGGCGCACAACCTCCTGGACGTCTATCGCAGGAAGTTCGGGAAGGAACCACACGAGTGACGGCCTTTGGAGTGCGGCGGCTTGCCGCCGCCTTGGAAGCGGTGACAAGTCGCCGCACTCCAAGCCGCACTCCAAAGCTGCTTGCGGCCGCGCGCTGGCCGTGATAAGCAGAGAGCACATCAGAGCACTGAACGGAGAGGTGCGCAAATGTCCAGCACGGCAATGCCCGGCGATTCAAAAGACCAGGCCGCAGGCGTCTGCATAGACAACTACAGGCTGCTCAAGAAGCTGGGCGAAGGCCGCCTGGGGAGTGTCTACTTGGCGGAGGATACGCTTTCCCCGGCCCAGGCCAGGGTCGCGGTCAAGGTCTTGAGCAAACAGCACTCGATGGATCCCGAGTCCCTGGCATGCTTCAAAAGCGACACCGAAGCTGCCACGCGGCTCAAGCACCCCAATATCGTCCGCACGCTTTCTGTCCGCGAAAGCCGCGCCGGCGACGGGACCATCCTGCACTACTGTGTGATGGAGTATTGTGAGGGCACGAGACTGGATGAGCTGGTCAAGCATGATGGCTTTCTGTCCTGCCGGGAAGCCATCACTGTGATCATGCAGATCGCTCGCGGCCTGCAATACGCTCACGAGCAGCGGTTCATCCACGGTGACATCAAGCCTGCCCACATCTGCGTCACCCCCCAAGGCGAGGCCAAGCTGCTGGGCATGGAACTTTCCAGGAACATCAGTGACCCGGGGCAGGCGCAAAAGACTGCCGCTGGGCTGGTTCCGCCCGCGCCGCACTACATCTCACCCGAGCAGGCGCGCAGCGCAAAAAGACTGGACCACCGTACCGATATCTACTCGCTGGGCGCCACGTTCTATTGCCTGCTCACGGGCCAGCCGCCGTTCGACGGCAGCCCGGGGGACATCATCACCAAGCACGTCACCACCACGGCGCCGGATCCAAAGGTCCTGCGGCCGGAGATTCCAGACGAGCTCAGCCAAGTCGTCCAGAAGATGCTGGCCAAGGAACCGGCCGCCCGCCCGCGGGATTGTGCGGCGCTCCTGGCGGCGCTCGAGCCGATCAGCCGCGGCGAGTTGCCCATGAAGCCCAGCACGGAGTCCGCCCAGGCGGTGCTGGAAGCGCGGCGCCAGAAGGAGGAAGGGGATGCGCTCTTCATGGCGCAAGTCCGCCGCTGTGTGAAGTATTCGGCAATAGCCGTCGGTGCGGTGGTAGTCCTCTGGCTGTTCTTGCCTACTTTGAGAGGTTGGCTGGGGTTCCAGCAGCCGGACCTGAAGAAGCGCGAAGAGATCAGCGCTCTGCGCAAAGCCGCCGACCGGAGTGTGGAGCGCGAGGACTGGAAAGAGGCCAAAGAGAAGTTCGGCAAGATCCTCGAACTTGCCGAGCCCGAGATGCTGCGGAACTCTGAAATGCAGGAAGAATACCGGCATGCCACAAAGGAAATGCAGAACGTGACCGCCAAGCTCGACTGGGAGGCGCATAGGCATGAAGAGGAGAAAGTAAAGGCGAAAAAGGAGAAGGAAGACAGCAAGAAAGTTGCGGAAAGCACAGCGGCGGAGAAACTGCGCGCGGAACTGGCGGCCGCGGCCCTCGCAACCAAGGAAAAGCAGCGCCGGGAAAAGGAGGATGCTGACCGCGCCGCCGAGGAAAAGAAGCGCAAGGAGAAAGAAGAGGCTGACCGCGCCGCCGAGGAAATGAAGCGCAAGGAGAAAGAGGAGGCTGACCGCGCCGCCGAGGAAAAGAAGCGCAAGGAGAAAGAGGAGGCTGACCGCGCCGCCAGGGCAGAACAGGCCAAGGAGGCCAAAAAGAAGCGTGATGCGCTGCGCGCCGAATGCCTCGATGCCGCGCAAACAGCGCTCGCCGCCCTGGAGCGTATAGAGCAGAAGGCCGCCGGCGGCGCTCAGTACCCGCAATACATTGACGTGTATCAAACAGAATGGCCGCGCGTCCAGCGGTTCCTGGAAATGCCGGAGCTCAAGAAACTGCGCGAGGACCTGAAAGACAGCCTGGCTGAAAAACTATGGAAGCAAATGAGCGCCGCCGGCGATTCCCTGGTCAAGGGGCAGGGGGAATGGCGCGAGAAAATACAGGCGGTCAAGGAGAAGGATTTCGACAGGCAAGCCTGGGACGGCGAGGTCTTTGGCCACGTTGATGACGCCAAGACCGCCTTGGAGAAGTTCAAGAAGATGGAATGAGCACCCCCGGCACGGAGCTTGAGATCCATGGACACGCTCGCATTTCTGAAAACGCATCCCTTGTTCGAGGGGCTGCCGGCCGAGGCGCTGGCCACAGTCGCGGACAAGACGGAGTGCTGCACCTACAGTCCCGGGGAACTGCTCCTGCGTTCCAACCAGGCCGGAGTCGTCTTCGGGATTATACGGTCAGGCCGCGCGCAGGCCGTCAAGGACTACGGCGCGCCGGACTGCCGCGTGTTGGGCCACATCGAAGAGGGCGAGTGTTTCGGCGAAATCTCGCTGATGACCGGCGAGTCCACTTCGGCCACAGTGGTGGCCTTGACCATCGTCGAGGCCCTGCTCCTGCCCGCGGAAACGTTCTCCCAGACCATCGCCACGAACAGCAAGTCGGTTCAATACCTGGCCAAGCAGATCGCCAAGCGCATGCGCGCGCACGCGGTCGGCGCGGAGGAGGCGCAGGCCGGGCCGGGGACGGCGCGGCGGCCCTCTTATTCCCTGGGCGCATCCGCGCCCATGCGCATCCTGGTGATCAACTGCGGCAGCTCGTCGCTGAAATACAACTACTTCGACACCAGTTCGGAAGAACCCCTGGCGCACGGACTGGTGGAATGCCTCGGCACAGCGCAGGCGCGGCACATCTACGTTGGGCCGGCAGGGCGCTTCGAGGAGCCGCAGCAGAACGCAGACCACGCCTGCGCCCTGGCCGCCGCCGCCGCGGCTCTTACCCACCCGCAACGCGGCGTCCTGCGGCGTCTGGGGGAGCTGAGCGTCATTGGCCACCGCGTGGTCCACGGAGGCCACAAGCTGGACGCGCCCACGCTCATCACCGCCGGCACCAAACAGATCATCCGCGACATGGCGCCTCTGGCCCCGCTTCACAATCCTGTGAACCTGTTGGGGATTGAGCTGTGCGAGAAGCTGGTGCCGAGGGTGCCTCAGGTCGCGGTCTTCGATACGGCTTTCCATCAGAAGATGCCGCCCGCGGCTTATCTGTACGCCATTCCGCGCGAACTGGCCGAGAAAGAGGGTCTGCGCCGCTACGGGTTCCACGGGACGTCGCATGAGTTCGTGGCGCGCTGCGCCGCCCGGCACCTGAACCGGCGCTTCGGCGAACTGAAGATGATCTCCTGCCACCTGGGCAACGGCGTCTCGATGGCCGCCATCGAACACGGCCGCTCGATTGACACCAGCATGGGCCTGACGCCGCTGGAAGGGCTGGTCATGGGCACGCGCTCGGGCGACGTGGACCCTGGCCTGATCCTGTACCTGCTGCGCGAGCACAAGCTGGACGCCGCGCAGCTTGACGCCCTCTTGAACAAACAGTCCGGCTTGAAAGGCCTTTCAGGGCTGTCACACGATATGCGCGAACTGGAGGCCGCTGCGGACGCGGGCAACCGCCAGGCGCTGATCGCCATCCAGTGTTTCTGCTACCGCGCCAAGAAATACCTGGGCGCCTACCTGGCGGCACTGGGCGGCGCGGACGTGCTCATCTTTACCGGCGGCATCGGCCAAGGCAGTGCGGGGACGCGCGCGCGCATCTGCCAGGGCCTCGCGGCCATGGGCATCCTGCTGGACGAAGAGTCCAACCGCGCCGCCCAGCAGGTCAGGGCCGGCCAAGTGCTGGAGATCGCCACCCGCGACTCGGCCGTGAAAGTCCTTGTGATCGGCACGGATGAGGAGCGCATGATCGCGCAACAGTGCGTCCAGGCCGTGCGCCACCAAGGCGTCACCCTGGTCTTGAAGAAGAAGACGGACAGGCCTATCCCCATCGGCGTCTCGGCCCATCATGTGCATCTCACCCGCGAACACGTGGCCGCGCTCTTCGGACCAGGGCGCACGTTGACCAAGTACGCGGACTTGAGCCAGCCGGGACAGTTCGCCTGCAACGAACAGGTCACGCTGGTAGGGCCCAAGTCGCGGATTGAGCGCGTGCGCGTGCTCGGCCCCATCCGCAACGAGTCGCAGGTGGAAATCTCCCGGACCGAGGAGTTCAAGCTGGGGATTGACGCCCCCATTCGAGCGTCCGGCGACTTGGCGGGCACTCCCGGCCTGCGCCTGGAAGGCCCGGCGGGCAACGTGCAGTTGGAGCACGGGGTCATCAATGCTCTGCGGCATATCCACATGTTGCCCGAAGACGCGCTTTCGTTCGCGTTGCGGGACAAGGACATGGTGCGCGTGCGCATCGAAGGGCCGCGCTCAGTGATCTTCGGGGATGTCCTGGTGCGCGTGCATCCGGAGTTCCGCCTGGAGATGCACATTGATACTGATGAAGCCAACGCGGCGGAGATAAACGCGGGAGCAACCTGCTATCTGGATTCGATCCAGGAGCGGGCGCACGCGGGATGAACTTGAGGCTTGAGACTTGAGGCGCGCACAGTGGGGAGTTGGGGCCTAACGCCTATTACTTCTTCTCCTCTTCCTTCTTCGGCTCGTCTTTCTTCGGCTCGTCTTTCTTCGGTTCTTCCTTCTTGGCCTCGTCTTTCTTTTCTGCTGGCGCAGGCTCAGCCTTCTTCTCTTCGGGCTTGGCTTCGTCCTTCTTCTCGGCTGGCGCAGGCTCGGCCTTCTTCTCTGCCGGCGCGGGCTCGGCCTTCTTCTCTTCGGGCTTGGCCTCGTCTTTCTTCTCTGCCGGCGCGGGCTCTGCCTTCTTCTCTTCGGGCTTCCCCTCTTCCTTCTTGCCTTCCTCCTTCTTCTCGGCTGGTGCCTCACCCTCTTTCTTTTCCGCAGGCGCCGGTTCTGCCGGCTTTTCCGCAGAAGGCGGAGGGGCCTCCGGGTTCCAGTCCTTCATAAGCGCGTTCCGCGCCGCCTCCGGTATGACCGATTCGTCGAGGTTATTCACGCCGGGTTTGACTGGATTGGTCAAGGGATTGTAATCTGGCGGCCACTTGTAGTTGCTGACCGGGAAAGGCGTGCCCGTGCCCTTGATGATTTCCCATTCCTTCATGTCAGTATCGGTAATTTTGACGGTGTCCGGATACTTTTCTGGATCTTCGTTGATCTCGGTGATATGGATGGCTCTGCGCGTGGCCTCGGCGTTGGCCTTGTCCGCCCCCCAGCCCCAGTGCTCCACCAGTTCCTGGCGCATGATCAGGGCTGCGCCAAGGCAGGCCAGAAAACTGAGGACCAGCAGGGCGCCGTAGACATTGAAGACCGGCTTCTCGGCGATGTTCTCAGTTGTGGGCGGCATGCGGCTTATGCTCCTGACGCTTCTCTGGAACCGCGGCTAAACGCAAACGCACGCAGATCAAACTCTTTCATTCAACTCATCTGCCTGCACCCGCGCGTCTCCGCGGTTTCAACTCCGTTCCCCCAACGACCAGCCTAGCGTGTGCGGGCCTCATCGTGAATCTGGATGTCCTGCTTCAACATGCCTGGCACGACCTTGGCCGAGCACATGTCAGGGTAGACCCGGTCCACCTGGACTTTGGCCACAAACTGGTTCCCGCGGCTGACGGTAAACTGGTAGCCCGTCTTGACGTTATGCTGAGAGCCGGCGGAGAGCATGACCAGCCCCACATCCGGTTTGACCGCCAGCACTACCGCCTCAACTAAAGGTTGGGAGGCGGTGGGATCCTCGCCCAGGATCTGGGCCACCGGGACGTTATTCCTGAGAAGTTTCTCTATGCGGCCGGTCTGCAACGCCAGGTCCTGCTCTATCTGCTGCCTGTCGCGCTGCAAAGTGGCATAATTCTGCTTGGTGACGTTGAGCTCATTCTCCATCTCGCTCTTCTCGTTGCGCGCGCGGACAGCATTATCCCGCTCCACGGTCAACGCCTGCTGCTGCTTGATGACCACGCTCTTGATCTTCAGCAGGTCCTCGCCGCCGCGCCGCACTTCGCGCTGCAGCTCCTGGTTCTCGGCATCCTTCATGTCCTTGGCGTTCTTGACCGTCGCCAATTCGGTGCTGATCTGGAGTTCCCGGTCCCGGGACTCGTTGTACTTGAGCTGCACGGCCACGGTTTGCTTCTTCGCTTCTTCAACCAGGCGCTGCTGGTACATGATCTCCCGTGCCGCCAGCAATTGCTTTTGCTGAATGCCAGCAAGCCACTCGACGTTTTTGGCCTTTTCGACCTCGTACATGCGCTGCCATTTGGTCTGGGCCGTCCAGACGTTGGCAGCGAAAACAAGGAAAGCCACTGACGCCACGAGATTGAGCACTACAAAGAGCTTAGCAACGAGGCTCACAGGACGCCGTCCTCCGCAGTTGGTTCCGCCCCCTCCACTGCCGTCTGCGCGCAGCAAACGCCCGTACGCACGCGGTTAACGTATCTCGCCATTATTATCCCGGTCCCGGTTTTCCTGTCAAGCTGTTTTCGTGCCTGCAAGCCTTTTCCAGCGTTATTTTTCGTAATTGTGGTGCAGGCTTCCAGCCTGCGCCCCTCTTCCCTCCTCAATCCCCGGCCTGCCAGTGCAGGTCCCGATGTATCGGGACACCACACGCACCCCTTACTTGCCGGCATGCTCGACGACGAACGCCACCACCGGCGCGGGGTCCGGCAGCCCATGCGGGTGGTGTTTGCCGTTGGGCTTGATAAAGACCTTTATGACCCCCCCCAGTTTCTCGTAGCGCGCCTGCACGAGCAAAGTGTTTTCGTCATGCGGCACGGCTTCATCGGCATCGCCGGTGACCATCACAATGGGCACCTGGGCCTTGGCCAGCGGTTCGAGGTTGTCCACTGGATTGAGCTTATAGGCCAGCGCTTCCGCCTCGTCTTTGAAGCTGTAGACCTGGATGAGGCGCTGCCAATCCCCCGGGCTGCCCTTGCCCTTGCCCTTGCCTCCCGGCCAGCTCTTGAAATCGCAGACCGCGCCGTCGCCGAGCACGCAGCCGGCGCTTTCGGGGTGGCGGGCCGCCCAGTTGAACACGAACAGCCCGCCCCGGCTGAGTCCTTCGAGAACCGGTTTTTTGGACAAGCCGTACTGCTCCGTCATCGCGGCGTACAGCGCATCGAAGAGCTTCATGGCCTCGGGACCGCCATACAGGTTCTGCACGTCCATGTAGACGAGGTGATAGCCCTTTTCCAGCATGGCCACGTCAAAGCCTGGGAAGGCGTCGAAAAACTCAGCCCGCCAGACCCACGGTTTTCCCGGCGCAGGCTCCTTGGGCGTGACCACCAGCACCGCGCGTCCCGCCACGGTGAAGTCGTAGCGGTCACAGCCGTGGTAGACGCTTTTCTTGCCCGGAAAGGGCTGGCCCGCGCCGGCGCCTTCAGCGGCTGGACACTGCCGCCCGAAAAACAGGCAGGCAGCAAGACCCAGAAACAGGACTAATGGGTGGACTGCATGGTTCAGCATGGTTTCATTCCTCACTCTGCTTCCTTGGCGCCTTCGTGCCTTTGCTTGATCAGCTTCAGGGCAGCTTCCCTTATTTCCGTGTAGCTGTTTTCGGGCTTGAGGAGAGTAAGCAGCCCCCCGTTGGCCTGCCCTCGTTCAATTCCCAGGGCTGCCGTACTGGGCTTGCCATCGGTCATTGCTATCTCAAAGTCAATGATTTCTTTGATACTCTCGTCCGGTCCAATGGACCAGATGCGGAAGCTCAGTGGGCGTAAAATGCCGAATTGAGGCGGGTCCCGTTCATCCTGGCCCATGTTGAAATGCACATCCACCCGCACCTTCTCCAGTGGTATTGACTCCAGGCGCATCCAGGCCAGGTTCCAGCCGGCCGCCTTGAATTTCTCCATGGCCTCCTTCGCCACGGCATAGCCCTCGTTGCGCTTGCCCAGCTTCATCATGGCCTGGGCCTTTCTGTGGAAGGGCGTGGGATCCTTGGGGTTCTCGCGTATCTTCGCCTCAAAGACCTCTAACGCTTTGGCTGGATCGGCTTCAATGGCCTTCAACGATTTGGCTGGCTCCATCTCCTCTCCGCGGACGCGAAGAGGGAAGACACAGAGGCAGGCCATGAAGATGCAGGCGGCTTTCGCCGCGGCACTTCGCGCAGTTGCTCGATGGCCAGTCATTTCTTTCCTCCTCCCACGAGGACCAGGAGCACCAAGTCCAGCACGAATAATATCACAATCGAGACTTCCAGCACGAACATCCACCAGTTAAACAAGTCGTGGCTGAGGATCTGGTACAGTTCGTCCAGCATGCTGACTTTCTGGGCCACGGTGCGGTGCCAGTCGGCGAGGTGAAAGATGCTCGCCGCGCGATCGTAGACCCGGGCCAGATGATACTCGCCAATGAACTTAGTCGTATTGGAAAGCTCGTCGCTCAGCCGCGCCAGGTCCATCTTCAGGCGGCGGAGTTCCTGGAGCACGCCGCGGCGGCTGCGCATCCGCCCGGTCAAGTCGCGGTAAGCGCGTTCAATCGCATCGTCCAGCAGCCTGTCGTAGGCTTCCAGCTCGGCGAGTTGCACGTTGGCCACTTCCATCAGGTAGAGGGTCTGGTCCCAGTGCTGCGGCTCGTCCACGATTACCGCGGCGTCCCAATCCGTGACCACCAGGTCGTAGTTGTAGTAGCTGAGATGCCGCGCTGTGGACTCCAGGGATTCCTGTTCGGAGATCGCCGCCGCGTCTTCCTCCTGCATCAGCAGCGCCGCCACGCCGCGCCGATTGGCCGCCAGCCATTCCCCAGCGGCGATGCTGCCGCCCCCCTCTGCCGCCAGGGGCGCTTTGAAACAGAAGACCGTATACGCCTCCTCATCCGCCAGCTTCTGTACCGGCTGATAGAGTACTGGCTCAAGTTCCTTGCGGACCTGTTCGGCCATGCGGTGGACTTCGTCGTGCAACGGCACCTTGTCAAGCTGCAAGTCATGGTAGGCGACGAGGTCCTCAAGCCGCTCGACCTCAAACGGCACTTTCACCGCGATGCTGATGGCGCCGACCGGCAGCATCTTGACGGTGCGTTCCACGCGCACCGTCCCGCGCGGCCCGGCCCGCTCGACCGCCGGCAGGCGCACTATTTCGGGGCGGTGGAAGAAGAGCTGCTTGGGGCTGCGCTTGCTGTCGTCCACGACAAACTCCGCGGCAGGCTGGCCCAGCAGCGTCTTCACCGCGCCGCGTGGAATCTCGTAGGCGATGTCGAAAGCAAAAAGATAGACAACTTCACCGCTGTAACGCGCCACTGGCAGTACCCTCGGGATCATCCTACCACTACAACGGCTCTTTGCCACGGAGAACACAGAGGACGCAACGCGGTAGAGCCGCCACCAAAAGGCCGGCCAGACGGGGAGACGCGGCGACACGGTGACAAGGAGAGAGCGAATGACAGCCTTACTTGAGGAACAGGGGTTGAAGCGACCCTATCGAGCCCGTCAGATTGCGGCAAGTGCCATAAGGCTATGATGTTATGAGAGACACACCAGTACGGAAGGCAGTCATTTTTTGAAACGTTTTGTCGCATGATTGATCGGTCTCTGCACAGCGTTTGCAGGCCTCTTGCGTAGACTCCGAAGAGCTTTGCCAATGAAGTGGCGTCAACTGCCGCATCACTGGAACTCATG
>JBEKKG010000062.1:0-14470 GCA_050010835.1 Planctomycetota bacterium | reverse complement strand
TACCGCGGGCGTCCCGCCCGCCCGTGGCAGGCCGGCAGGGCGCGAGGACGAAGGCGGGCGGGACGCCCGCGGTACGCTCTGGGCCACGCATTTACTGACATGCACCCCTTCGGGCCATAGCGGCAGCAAAGTGATTGCATTCGTTCAAGGAGCGGTTAAGCTGAATTCTTACGCTCCAAAACAACCGGCCAATGGTGGACGGTGTGTGGCCGGGCAAAGCGCAAAGGAATAAGTGAGATGGCAACGGGCAAAGTGAAGTGGTTCAGTGATCAAAAGGGTTTCGGATTCATTACGCCGGACGAAGGCGGCAAGGATCTGTTCTGCCACCACAGCGAGATCAAAGCGGAAGGCTTCCGATCATTGGCCGAGGGCCAGGCGGTCGAGTACGATGCCATACAGGACACCAAAGGTCCAAAGGCGACGAACGTTCGTCCGGTGAAGTAATCAACCGCAAGTCAGGGTGTACAAGTGGAGCGGCCGGAAAGGCGTCGTAAAGCGGCGTGAAAGTGGACTTTTCCATGCGCGCGTCTTGAGGGCAGATGGCTCTTGCACGCACAATGCGGGCGGCGTAAGATTGCGGTTTGCGAGAGATTCTCTGGTGCCCGCCGCTGCAAGTTGAGCGGCTGAATCCAGGCGGGAGGAGGTGATGGCAATGCAGGTCAGGTGCCCCACACAGCAAGACAGCCTCCTTGCCTGACAACGCTGTTGCGGCTCCGCGCCCCAGGCCAACGCGCAGGCAAGAAAGAAAAAGGGCAGTGTCCGGCGCATGGCGGCATTATACCACGGTTTTTGTGGGGCGCAGAGCCGCCGCCACGTCTCGCCATGCACGGGCTGCGTCCCCAAGACAAGTGATTGCGGAACGCGCGAACGTGAAGGTCTTGGCTGTTATACCGTAAGGGTTAACGGCGTTGATTTTGGCTGCCTTTTTGGGATGCTGTTCAAACAACGCACTTGGAAAGGGGATTTATAGCCATCAGTCGAAAGTCGGCCAGATCGGAGCAATGCCCCGCGTCACAATCAGACACCTTCCGATGATTCTCACTCAGCGGCCTACAGTACGACCGGCTCCTAAGTCTGCCATTTGTGCGCTTGACTCAGTCCGTCAGGCTGGCGCGTGCTACTTCCTACTGTTGTTTGGCGCAATACTTGCTAAAAGGTATTTGTAACGTCCCTATTTTAGGACGTGACACAGATAGAAGGCGAGAGGTGACGTATGAGCAAGAGAGACTTAGATACTCTGTCTGCTTGTAAGGAAAAGGCAGACTGTGAGACTGCTGAACAGAGGTTTAGGTGTTTACAGGCGGAGACAAACCTGCGCTTGGCATCGTACCAGCGTGCGGTACTCTGCGTAGTCATCGCGGCCACAGAAGATAGAGAAGGGTGGAATTGCCGGGGAGCCGAGTCAGGTGGACTGACCCCTGCGGCGGAACCGTAAAGAAGATTTGTAAGCTGGCATAGCAGCGTCAAGCCGGTATGGCGTCATCATCAAGAAGCGCGTCAGCAAGTTATGCGCTTGCAGACTCCCAGCAGTATGCGAAGACACTTTTGGTTACGTCAGGATCAGGAAGGAAAACATGAACCAGCCTCAATGCACAACCCGCGCAATTCACACCGCAAGCCGGATGGTATTCCTCGCCGCTCTGCTGTTTGCCCACACCACTCTGGCGGGCCAAGCCGGGAAAAGCCCGGTCAAGGTTTTCATTCTGGCCGGGCAGTCGAATATGGAAGGCCAGGGGAAGATCAAGGCGGAGCCGAAGTCCAACGAAGGCAAAGGCAGTCTGGAGTATCTGGTCAAGGACCCGGCCACTGCGGCCCGCTTCAAGCACTTGGTGGACAAGGACGGCAAATGGGTGGTGCGCGACAACGTGTGGATCTGGTATCTGGACCGCAAGGGCTGTCTTACCGTCGGCTATGGTGCCAAGGAAGGTCTAATCGGCCCGGAACTCCAGTTCGGCAACATCATGGGCGATTATTATGAGAACCAGGTACTGCTCATAAAGACCGCGTGGGGCGGGAAGAGCCTGGCAGTGGATTTCAGGCCGCCAAGTTCCGGGGGGGAGACAGGGCCATTTTACAGAAAGATACTCGAACTCACCAAAGACGTGCTGAGCAATCTCAAGACTTACTTCCTGGACTACGACGGCGGGGGCTACGAACTCGCCGGCTTCGGCTGGCACCAGGGATGGAACGACCGTGTCAATCAGGCGTTCAATGATGAATACGAAAAGAACCTGGCCAACCTGATCCGCGACCTTCGCAAGGACCTGGGAGTGAAGGCCCTGCCATTCGTAATTGCGGAAACGGGAATGAGCGGCACTCAGGAAGTTCACCCCCGAGCACTGTCCCTGATGCGCGCGCAGGCCGCGGTCGCCGAGTACCCAGAGTTCAAAGGCAACGTGGCCTTCGTAGGCACCAAGGAGTTCTACCGGCCCCAAGAACTCTCGCCCTCCGGACAGGCTTACCACTGGAACAATAACGCGGAGACGTATTTCCTGATTGGCAACGGCATGGGTGAAGCGATGAAGAAGCTGTGCCCGCAGCGATAACCTTCCGAGTCAATTGGCATCTGCGAATAGTCACCAGCCAGCACCCGCAGATGTGCCGATCCGTATGGCCCCAGGCCAGGCAGTCTGCCAAGCAGCAATGCGAGTTGCCCCAGACAGGCTTGCCTGCTGCACTCGCAGCCTTACCGCGCTCTGAGCCAGGCGGTTGCGCTGAGACTGGCCGAAACCGTTGCGCACCGCTGAGAACTTGAACAATTACTCACTTTCGGGGAAAGAGCGACGCTTTGGCCATCTCAATCTGTTTGGGGCCGGTGCCGGGGTCAAGCTGCAGGACCTTGTCGAACTTCTTATCGGATTCCTGCGCCTGCCCATTCGCCAGGAGGAAGACCCCAACCAGCAACAGATCGGCCACGCTTTCCTCACGGGCAAAGGCCTGGGCCAGGCCCAGCATGTCTTTGCGCTCGTCGAGCTTCTGCCAGCGCACGGGCAGCTTCCCGCCGCCGTCCATCTCCACGAGCAGTTCGCTCTGATCGCAGCCCGTTACACGGACCGCTTCAGCCTTGTTTCCGAACAGGCATAGGAACGCCCGCGGCTTCTGGCCGCTTTTCACGCCGTCGCCGACGCGCTGGTGCAGCTTCTCGATCCACGGCGCAAGCTGGCTGGCAGGCACCTCGGGCGCCGGCGGCGGCTTCGGCGCTGCCGCTTTGCTCACCACGGCGGCTGTGGCGGGCGGGGGTGGCTTGGGGGCCATCGCGCGCGTGTAGAAAACGCCGTCCTGCTGCATCAGGATGATCGCAGCGAAAACCGCCGTCGAGCCCAGCGCATCGTAGAACTGTCCGCCGCGCCGTTTCTCGCCGTGGATCGCAAGCTCGGCAGACCCGTCCTCGGCCTGGTTGTCAATGAGCTTATCGAGGTACGCGGCGGTGAATGTCTTGTAGGCCTCCGGCCCGATGCGGTGCATGGCCGCGGCGATGCCGAAGTAATGCAGCGGCTCGAAGCCGTGTCCTTTGTCCGCCGTGGTGCAATTGGTGACGATGCTCCTGGCGATCTTCTCCGCAAAAGGATGGCTTTTCTGGCCGCTGGCCAGGATGCCGAGGAGCACGAATCCCGCGCGCCCCATGCTCCCATCACGATAGCCGTTTTGTGAGCCGTAGGCGAAGTCGGAGCCGTTGAACAGACCTTCGAGATTCTTGAACGCCTTCTCCGCCGTCGGCCCGGCGTCTATGCCCAGCGTCTTGATCTCCAGGAACGAGCTGTAAATGAGCGCGGTGATCATGGCGATATCCACGCCGCCGCCCTTCTTCAGGTAACCGGTCTCCTCGGCCATGTTGCGGTGATGGCACCAGCCCCCGGTGGGTTCCTGTTGTTCGGCTGCGAGCTTCACGCCGCCGTTCAGCGCAGCGGTGACTTCCGGGGTGGCGCCGTATCTCAGCGCGTATTCCGACAGGAAATACATGCACATGCCCAGATACCAGTTGCGGTTGTAGCCCCCGTCGTACAGGCCTGTGTCGCTGTAGTTCTTGCAGCACCATTTGACGCATTCACCCAGTTCGGCGCTGGGGCCGTCGCCGGCCATCATCAACGCCAGGCCGGAGAAGACGTAACCGGGAAGACGGATCATGCCCAGGGAGCGCGGGACCTTGTTGCTGTTGAGGTTGGTGCGGATGAAGAGCAGCGCCTTATCGAGCGCCACCCTGCATTTCCTGCACTTGCGGAAGTCCGGGTCGTGCGCGCCTTCTTCGGCCTGTGCCGGGCCGCTTGGGCAAGCCAGGCACGCCAGCAACGCCGCCTGCATGCCTACTCCTGAAAGAAACCGGTTGGCCGTCTTCACGCTGGACTCCTGTCCCCACAAGTCTTGTATGCCGAGCCCCCGACGCTGCAACGCTATAATGGAAAATACTCTCTTATATTACCACACTCGGGGGGCCTGATGAACCGCCAGGCGCCATTGACGGCACAGGCAGCGCCGCGCGGTTCTACCAGCCTTACGGCGTGGCCATGGACGGCTCAGGCAACAGCGGGCGATTCTCCTATGGAACCCCAGAGATGTGCAGATACCCTTGCTGTCTGGGCTGTGCCAGGCCAACGGCACGAAGTGGCGGGCACAAGCTGTGGGGGAAGGCTCAATACGATGACCAAGCGCGAACGTTACCTGGCGGCGTTGCACAATCAGCTCGTGGATGAGTTGGTTTGGGCGCCGAACTTCGACTACTGGCTGCACGTCAGTACGGCCGAGGACACGCTGCCCCGGCGCTACCGCGGCATGTCGCGCAATGACATCGTGCGCGCCGTGGGCGGCTCCCTCTGGAACCGCACGGGCGGCGCCAAGGCGGTGCTCGATCCGCGCGTGAAGCAGACGTGGCACGAGCAGGGAGAGACCTGGGTCCACGAGGTGCAGACGCCGTTGGGCGCCATCCGCCAAGTCAGCCGGCAGGCTGAAGGTCCGCATCGCACCAAAGCGCTGACCGAACACTTCGTCAAGGACCTCGAAAGCCTGCAAGTCCTGAAGTACGTCGTCGAGGCGACGCACTACGAGCCCGACTACGCGCCGGTGGCGCAGGCGCTGCGGGAGACCGGCGACGACGGCGTGGTGTTGAGCGGTGCGGACCCCGTGCCGTTCATCCAGTTCGCCAAGACCGATGCCGGGTACCTCAACGCGTTCTACCTTTGGACCGACTCCCGCAAGGAAGTAGACACGCTCATCGCGGCGTACACGCGGCTGTTTCTGGAACGCATCCGCATCTTGGCGGGCGGCCCGGCGGATGTCATCGCCATGGGCGACAACATGGATGGCGCGACGATTTCGCCTGCGATCTTCCGGGAATACGCCGTGCCGTTCTACCAGGAAGCACGCAAGCTCGTGAAGGCGTCCGGCAAGATCTTCGAGAGCCATTGGTGCGGGCACACGGAGACGCTGCTGCCTTTGGTGCCCGGTTGCGGGTTGGACGTGGTGGAAGCCATTGTCACCAGGCCGATGGCGCGGCTCGGGCTGTCGGAGGCGCTCGACCTGTTGCGCGGCGAAGCGGTTCTGCAGGGAGGCATACCATCGGTGCTGGTCTGCCGCGAGACGTGCACGGACAAGGAGTTTGAGGCGTATATCCGGAACACCATTGTGCCGCTGCACGGCCGCAAGGGGTTCATCCTGGGCATGTCGGACAATGTTCCCCCGAACGCGGACTTCACGCGTGTGGAGGCGGTGGCCGGATGGCTTGGCGCCGGCGTGAGCGAAGCGAACGCGGGGTGAGGGACTTGCGTCGTGTACGGAGCATTGACGATTGGGCGGGCCTCGCCTAAGCTCATGATCTCCTATCACTTTGTGGTGAGGAAAGATCAGGGGGGAAGCGCATGAGGACCGGTCGAAATCCGAGCAGGCCAGGACGGATCCCCGACGCCGCCGCCACGGCATCGGGGCATGTGCAGGCCCAGTTCCTCCGGCCCGAGCAGATTCTTGCCATCCGACAGCGAACCAGTCTGGCCTTCCTGCCGCTCGGGCCGCTGGAGTGGCACGGCCCGCATCTGCCTTTGGGGGTAGACCCGTTGCGTGCCGAGATGGCCGCGGTGGAACTGGCCCGCGTGATGGGAGGCGTGGCCCTGCCCACACTCTACATGGGGACAGAGCGGGAGCGCGCCCCCGCGATGCTGCGGCGCATCGGCTTCAAGGGCGATGAATACGTCGTCGGGATGGATTTCCCGGCCTGCAGTCTTCGCAGCCTGTATTGTTCGGAGGAGCTGTTCGGCCTGGTGCTTCGCGGCTGGCTCGATCTGATCCATCGCTCCTGGGGGTTCCGCCGCATCGTGATCGTCAACGGCCATGGCGGAGAGAATCATCTGGCGGTGATCAACCGCCTGCGGCTGGAGTATGAAGCCGGGGGCGAAGTGAGGGTTGCGACGGTGCTGCCGGTACTGGGATTCCCGCACGGTGACTGTGGCCATGCCACGCGCGAGGAAACCGAAACGCTGATGGTCCGATACCCGGAATGCACCGACCTCAGTACGCTGCCGCGGCGGGGAGTGCCCCTGCAGAATCTGCGCTGGGCGATCGTGGATGGCGACACCTTCAGTGGCCGGCGCCACACGGGGACAGTCGCCGCCGTAGAGGATCCCCGCGACGCCGACTTGCGGCGCGGGGCGAGGATTTTCACCCGTACGCTCGGCCAACTCGTGCGCCACCTGGACGCCTGGCTGAATCGCAAATCCGCGCCGCTGCCGCGCCGCGGGCGCGGGAAGGCATAGACATCCGGCACAAGGTGGAGTGGACTCAGGATCTCTGGGACTCTCGCTGGTCCTACGCTGGAGGTGGCGGCATCATCCGCCCACCTCGATAACGAACTTCTGGGTTGCGGGTCCCAGCGTCTCGATACTGGTGGAGTTGACCTTGAGATTGCCCCACTTCAATGCGCTTTCATCCACCTTCCGCACAGGTCTCTCCAGCGTTACCGACACCGCGGCCTCGAACTTGCCGGGCGCATCCGGAGTTCCGGACAACAGGCCTGTCGCCGCGTCAATCTTCAGCCACTTTGGCCCGCCGCTGAGCGCGAACTTGGGCTTCTCGATGTCCCAGAAGCTCCTGGCCTGCTGCGGGTTCATCCTCAGATCTCCCAGCGACCGGTTGGCCGCGGCCTGATAGCGATACTCGGCGCCCACCTTGGCCGCCGTCACCGGCTTGCTGTAGACGACCGGCCGGGGGGCCGTAGCGAAATCCGAAGGGCCGCTGCGCTTGCCCTGTTCGTCCACTGCCACCACGCGGTAATAGGTCTTGTGGGCCGCCGGAAGCTCGACCCCTGCGCCGAGCACCGCCAGTTCTGTGGCCGCTGTCTCGGCGATGAAGTTCGCCGGGAAGGGCGAGGAGAGCTCCTTGCAGGCGCCCAAGTTCACCTTGTACGGCTCGTCGCTGGCGGAGAAGCCCTTCTCGTCGCTGCCGTAGATCCGGTACTTGGCCGGTTTGCGGCCCACGGGGTTGGACTTCCAACGCAGGGTGCCGATGCCCTTGGCTTGGTCGAAGTCCACGGCCACCTCCAGGGGATAGCTGGGCCCCCGCGGAGTGAAGCTCCAGGTTTTGCTCCAAGGCCCCCACACGCCTTTGTCTCCCTTGGCCCGCACGCGCCAGTAGTATTTTGTGTCCGGAGCCAGCAACCCCGCGCAGGGCAGCGTGTACTGCGCCTTGCCTGTGTCCGCGGTCCTCGAGATCATTTTAGCGAAGCTCAAGGACAGCGGCCATTTCATGTCCGCGCGGTTCGACAATTCGAAGTGATAGTCCGCGATCTTGTCGCCGTCAGGATCCGCAGGCGGCGTCCACTTGAAGACAACGTCTGTGCCGTTCGCCTCCCCGCCGTCGGCCGGCGCGACTGGTTGCGGCGGAGCCGCAGGCGGTCTTGAGGCCGACCGCTCTACCCAAGCGTGGGCGACGCGCACCTTGCGATCCCCCTTCGATTCGTCGGTGTAAGCAAAGCGGTTCTCGCCGACCACCATGCCGGGCAGGACCAGCGGCGCCATCTGCAGGTCGCTGATGATCGCGAGGCGCTTGAGACGGGCCCCGCCGGAGAGTTGGCAGCGCACCTGATATTGATACCGGCCGGGCCCTTTTGCGGCGAGTGCCTTGTCGAGATCCTCGCCGACATCCAGCCAGGCCTTGCCGTCGAAAGAGAGCGCGAATTTTGCGCCCTGTCCCTCGACCTCCAGTCTTCCGCCCACGAAGACATAGGGGCTGCGGACGGACCAGACCACGGAGCCCTCTTTGCCTTCCTCGGCGGCGAGGCCGTCCGGCCCGGCCTTGATGGCTTCGCTTCCGTCCGCCCCTTTCCGCCAGGTCTCCTTGGAGAAGTCAGGGCGATACTCCCACAGGCCATTGCAGATCGTGTCGGGGTAGGGAAGCTTGGCTCCGCTCTGGCACTTGGCCGGGTTGAGATGTCCCCAGCGCCAGATGAGCGCCTCGCCCGGGCGGAGAACCATGTTCATGGTGGTGTCCATCTTGCACCTGCGCTCGCCCGTAACCGGGCCTTCAAAGAGATACATCGCCGCCACGTCCTCTTCGGCCGCGCGGCTGTCCGGGAAGAGGATGCCCTGCGTGTGGCTCCGCCGGATGAGATCATGATCCCGCGTGAACTCCTGCTCGCCGGCCACGGTCTCGTTGTCCCGCAGGAGATAAACCGCGTGCTGGTCGCTGTCGAGGAAGTGCCAGGCGCCGTCGTAGGAAACCTGGCTGATGCAGTGCCCCACGGCGCGCGCGGGCGCGGCCTTCAGGCCCGCTTGGGCCCATTCCCCGGCCATGCAGATGGAGTCGTTGCCGCAGGTGTTGTGCCCGTAGATGTTGAAGACCTTGACGGGATCGCACAGCTCGGTGTTGTCCTCGCCGTTGCCATGAAAGCGGTACTGAATCCGCTGCCACCATAACGCGAAGGCTTTCTCCTTGTTGCTCATCCCGTCTGCGACGGCGGCGGACACGATCTCGGCGAGGGTGCGGTAGTTGTTGCGTCCATTGGACAGCCAAGGGTTGACGACGTCCGTATCGCCCACGTTCTCCATCCGCACAGACCGGTTGGACTCCCAGGTCTGCTCGAGGGCGCCTTCCCGCGACATGCCGCAACCCATCTGGCTGCGGCAGTTCGTGCCGTCCATGGTGCCGCTCTGGAGGATCATGTACTCATGCTTGCCGGAACTGATCTCCTCCACGTGTTGCTTGCGCGCGTCGCTCGGATGAGCATTCCCCGCCCACGGAGCCAGGTCCCCATCCTGACAGACGCATGACCCGGCCATGAGGAGCAGCAGCGGCCCTGCGGCCAGACCCAAACGTATGGCTTCCACAAGCCTCAAGCTCCTTTCCTTCGTGTCCCTCGAGAAACATTTCCTCGAACGCACTTCGCGGCAGATGACACCTCGACAGGAACAGAACAAGCAAAAGAAGCTTACAGGAGGCAATTGTCGTTGTCAAACTTCTGTGCCCATGTTCCCGGCCTACTTGCACTTGTCAGCGAAGACCTGGCGGATCCCCACACAACAGAGCTCTTCCGTCCGGTCCTGCGGTTGCGGGAACGCTTTGCATGGAGGATGGGCGCGTTTACAATGCCACAACATCGGGCCGCCGGGGCGTCATCCGGGAAGTCCCGGCCGGAGACAGAGGCTTGAATGGGAGAACCGATTATGAAGCGCAGTGTTCCGGGCATTCGCCGGTCCTGCATGTTCGCCATCTTCATCGGAGGGATTCTTGTGGCAAGGGATTCGGCTTTCGCTCTCGACGCGAAGAACGGGAAGCAGGACAACGTCCCCCTGCGTACCTCCGTCGGCGAACAATTCACGATATACGATGGGCGCGGAAACAACCATGCAAGTCACATGCCTTTGCTCTATGTGTTCGGCGATACCGTGATCTGTTCCATCCATCAGCACCCGGACGCCACTGTCTTGCATCCCGTGGACGGCATGGTCATTTCACACGATAAGGGCGTGACCTGGAATGCCCCGATTCTGCGCAACCCGGATTTCTACCTCACAAGCCTGATCCAGCTCAAAGATGGGACGCTGCTGGGGATGGGCTACATTATGTATTACCTCGATGCCAGCCATGCGACTGTTCATTCCTGGAAATCCCCGGACAATGGCAAGACCTGGAATCACGACACCGGGACCGTGACTTTTCCGAAGAATATCAAGAACGAGGGGGGATGGTCCTCCATTGTCTTCCACCGCAACCTGATCCTGATGGCGGACGGTTCGCTTCAGGGGCCCATGTATGGAAGGTACGGCGAGGATGCGAAATACCGCTGTCTCTGGGTAAAATCCACCGACACCGGAGCCAACTGGAGCGTCGTATCCACAATCGCCTATGACGGGAAAACAGGAGCGGAAGGATTCTGCGAACCCGTGGTGGCCCGCTGCGCCGATGGTTCGTTGCTATGCGTGATGAGGATCGGCGGCTCAGAGCCGCTGTTCCAATGCCGTTCAACCGACAACGGCTTGACTTGGACCGAGCCCGCCAAGGTTCTCAGCCGTGCAGCTCCCGGCATCACAGAGCCTCAAACGTACAGCGTGGACCCGGATCTGTGTCTTATGTCCAACGGCGTGCTGGCCATGAGTTTCGGCCGGCCCAACAGCAATTTGCTTCTTTCAAGGGACGGGAACGGAAACCAATGGGACAAATTCCTGACGATACCGCAAACGAAATGGCCGGGTGCGGATGGCGGATATACCGGGGTACGGGAAGTATCGCCGAATCAATTGCTTGTCGCCGGCGAGGACCGCACCTGGGCAGCCGGGAACGTGGGGCACATAATTTGGGGCGCATTTGTGTCTGTACATACTCAAGAGTGATGTGCCTCGCTCTGCCCGAATACGAGAAGGGAGATCGCATCAGGACCAGGCATCTGCCGGCCGAACACGGCGTCTTCTGCCGCTTCCCGAACGAGCGCTTCCGCTATTTCGGTTGGCGGTGCGTGGCGCGCGCCGCGGAATTGCGTGAAAAGGATCTTTCCGTGCTGGGGTTCAATACACCGGCTACTTCTGACTTCTCACTTCCGCCGTGAACGCCGCCTTGACTTCCTGCCCCAGTCCGCCTGCCTTGGCCAGCAGATCCTCCGCCTTCTGCTGGTCGCCGCCGTTGAGCAGCAAGAAGAACGCGGCCAGAGCGTGATTCTGCGGGCTGGCATCCTGCGCGAGGAGCGCGTTGGCCAGGTTGAGCAAGACCGCTGAGTCGAACTGTTTCCACGACATGTTCATATTGCCGCCGGATTCCAGGGCTACGACCATATCGCCCTGCTCGTTGAGCGAGTTGAGCACCAGGGTCGTCTTGAGCTTGGGGAACTCAAAATGGGGTTTCCTGCCCGCGGCAAGCTGGGCTCTCACCGCGGCCTGCAGTTTGCTCTCCCACAGGCGCGCCGCGTCCGCATTCGCCAGCTTCAGAACAACCGCAGGCTTGGGTGGTTCGGCGGGTTTCTTCGGCGTGGCGGTTTCCGAGCCGCGACCGTCAGGGAGCGGTCCGCTTGCTGACGCGCGCGGCTCGGGCGCAGCCTTGCCGAGGATGGGACAGGGAGTCTTGTAGTACGCCGCCCCGCGCAGGCGCAGGTAGCCGCCGTCGTCGTCGCTGAATTCGGATTTGTTGCCCAGGTTTCCGGCAATGGGGTCGGGATTGCTAATGCCGTCCTTCTTGGCGTCGTAACAGTGCGCGCTGTCGTTGTTGGCGCCGAAGAAGATCCACCCGCAGCAGCCGGCCCGCACGAACCGCGCCACCAAGTCGTTCTTAGGGTAGTCCTCCAGCAGTGCCTGGGCCAGGCCGTCCGTGCCGTGGCCGGGAGAGTTGTCGCAGGTGCGGAAGTAATAGTTGCCGAGCGGCACCTGCCACATCACGACCCACAGCCCCGTGCGCTTGTGAAAATCGGCGAGATACTTGAACAGCGCGTCCCAACTCTTCTGGTAGGTGACCAAGTCCTTTTCCTGGTACGGCGGCGGCTTGCCCCCGTTGCCCGGCCGGCCCTGGTCGCCGTCATGGAACTGGTACACCGCCAACTCCCACTCGAAGACGCCACAGGGTTCCAGGGCCTTGGCCCAGTTCGCGGCCGACATGGAATTCTGCCAGTCCCACGCCGAGGGGTTGACAGCCAGCAGCACGTTGTTGGGCGCGTACAAGTCCCGCAGCGCTTTCCAGGCCTTGGCATAGCCGATCAGGTTGTCCGGCAGGTCTTTCAACTCGGGCAGGCCCGTGGAAGCGACCTTGACGTCCACTTTGGCTGGGTCCATGTGAGCGGAGAGCAACAGATGGCCCCACTCGTCCGGCTCAATCTGGACCACCACGGGCTTGGGGTCCTGCTCTTTGCAGAGCTTCATCAACAGCCTGACCTGCTCCCAGTACGACTTCATCGTCTTAGCAACCTTGGCGTTGGCCGGCGTGGCCTGCGCGGGGCCGGGCTTGTAGTCGCTGGGGTTGGATTGCGCCAGGTTGTACATCGTGATCCAGGCAATGTAGTTGTTGTCCGCGGTGGGTTTAATGAACATCTTGCGCGCCCACACGCCGCGCTCTTTCTTCGGGTTCTCCCACTGATTATCCCAGAAGACGGAATCCCACGAGCGCGCGGCGGGCGGCTCCTTGTCCGCGCCGCCGGAGAAATAGGCCGTGCGAATGTCCCAGCGCGCGCCGAACTTGTCGCGAGTCTCGTTCATCCATTCAATGGGCGCCTCGATACCTATGCAGAAGTGATCGAGGATGCGTTCGCGCAGGAGCTTCTGCCGCGCCGCCTTGCCGGGGTCGGCCTTGAGCGCTTCCTCGATGCGGAACTTTTCCATTACGGCTTCGGCGCCGGCGCGGTCCTTGTGTGGCCGGCCTTCCAGAGCCACAACCGGTTTCTGCGGTGGCGGTTCGGAAAACGGCTTGTATTTGTTCTTGGGATCCGTGGGGTTGTATTCGGCCTTGCGCTTCTTCCAGTCTTCCTCTGCCGCGGCATAAGCCTGCATGGCCTTGCCGAGCAGCGCCTGGAGTTCAGGCGGGTTCGCGGCGTCGCCGGCCAGGCCGGCCAGCTTGCGTTTCACTGAGCCGGTGTGGTCCGTGATAACCACGATGCCGTAGAACGGCGAGTCAGGGACAGGTTCCTCGGCTTGGGCTGGGGGTGGGACGATTTCCTCTGCATGACCGCGCGGCGGCGCAAGCAACAGCGCTGCCAGCAACCCCATGAAGAGGAGGCGGTTTCGGGCAGCGCGTCTCAGCAGGGCACGGTTAAGCATGTTGTCGCAGCGTGGTTCACTTTGCGTACTGCCGCCTCAGCCTCTCCAGTTCGGCGATGGCCTTCCCAATCGCGCTGAACAAGTAGTTGGCGGCGACGGGATCGAGCGCCGGGGTTGCCGGCGCGGCGGCCTTCGGCGGCCGGCCTCGCTTCCTGGGGGCCGCGGCCGGGGCCGCCGCGTTCGCCGGCAGTCTTGGCCTCCCCACCTTGCCCGCCTTCCTGGTCATCAGCTTCATCAGGTTGTCTATGTTCCCCCTGAAGCCCGCCCCCTGGGCGGCGGCGTGGGCCTCCCGCCAGCGTTTCCCCGCCGCTCTGGCCGCGGCTGCGGCCGCGATGATCCTGGCCTTGACCTCGGGCTTGTAGCGCATGCTCAGTTTCTGCATCGTCGTTCCCCTCCTTGGCAAGAGGGGGGATGGTACGGGATGTGTGCGGCGAAGTCAAGGCTCCGGGGAAGCCGGCGCGCCCACGGCGCCGAAGCTGATGCGGCAGAAGAACCCCGCACACTGCCGCCACCCTACGTATTCTCGCCGCCTGCGATCCACTCGCGCACCCACTCGACGGTCTCAAGCTCCAGATCGCACAGATTGCCAGCCAGAAAGATCAGCCCGTCCAGGCGTCCTTCCTGAATCCAACGGCGGCCGGTCTCGCACTGGAACTTAAGGAGTTGCAGGGGCATCGCGCGGTGCGCGCCGTAGTCCCACATGTAGCAACCGAGCAGCTTGCGCAGGCCGGGGGCGAGTGCTTCCAGCCGCAGGAAGTTCTCTTCGAGCGCCGCCAAGTCCTTCGCCTCCCAGGTCCAGAATGTGACGGCATCGCAGGCGGCGAGGTGTTCGCGCACAGGCCAGCCAAGCTGATGGGCATAGACCACCACCCACAGGTCCAGGGGCCGCGCCGCGCCGTGGAGCGTTTCGCGGAACTGGCGGACGGCATCCACAGCGTAGCGGGCCGGGCCCCGGCCGGCTTCCGGCGGGAGAAAGAAATCGTCCATGATGCCGCCCGCCAGGTTGGGGAACTTGCGCGCGAGCGCCGCCACCAACTCCACGTCGCTGTGCTGATCGTGCCGGCGGGAACTGGAATCGCCGACGATTGACCAGACCACGCGCCGCAAAGGGCGCATGGCCAGCAGGTGCTGGTCATAAGGCGGAGCAGGGCGGTCTGCGAACGTCACCATCAGCAGGTTGCACAAACCCATGTATTGTGCCGCCTCGACGGGCGTGATGCGCGAGGAACCTGCCAGGCCGAAGCGGCCATTGTGGCTGCCCG
>JBEKKG010000061.1:0-14567 GCA_050010835.1 Planctomycetota bacterium | reverse complement strand
AGTAAATGTACCGCGGGCGTCCCGCCCGCTCGTGGCAGGCTGGCAGAATCCGAGGGCAAAGGCGGGCGGGACGCCCGCGGTACGCTCTGCCTCGTGCATTTACTGACATGCACCCCCGTGTCTCTTAATCTCCGCTATGCGCCTTGCGCACGCCCCCGGTGCGCGGTATGTCCTATAGACAAGGGAAAGCCGCATGGAAACAAAACTGTCCCTCAAGGGCACGCGCATCATGAAGCCGCTGCCGGAGTGCGATGAGGCGCCGCCGGAAACGGAGCCTTTGCGCGTGCTGCTGATCTCCGCGGTGGGGGAACTCGGCGGCGCGGAACGGTCGCTGTGCGAGTTGCTCAAGGCCTTGCCGCGCCGGAGAATCGAGCCCCATGTGTGTGCGCCCCCGGACAGTACCCTGGCCCGCCTGTTGGAGGCGGCGCGGGTCCCGGTCCACGAGGTCCCGCTGCGCAGTTTCCGGCGTTCCGCACACCCGCGCGTCCTGTACGGCCAGGTGCGCGCGCTCTGGCGCGGCGCCGGCCAGATCGCTGAAATCTGCCGTGCGCAGGGAATTCAGCTTCTGCACGCCAACACCAACTCGGCCGCGTTCGTCGCCTGGGAGGCGGCGCGCAGCACCGGGCTGCCTTTCATCTGGCACTGCCGCGACCTGACCAGGCTGTATGTCATCGCGCGCATCCTGAGCGCCGGGGCGGCTGCCGTCGTGGCCATCTCAGGCGCGGTCGAACAACAGTTGCTGCAGGAAGGCGTCAATCCGGAGAAGATCAGGCGCATAGACAACGGCATTGATCTGGAGCCTTTTTTGCCGTCCGCGCTTCACGCCGCCGTGCGCGCCCGCGTGCGCGCCAATCTGGGCATCGAGGTCCGCCGGCCCGTGCTGCTCAGCGCCGGCGCCTACGTGCCGTGGAAGAGGCATGAGCTTTTTCTGGAAACGCTTGTCAGCGTGCGGCGGCGCCTGCCGTCCGCGGTGGGGCTGTTGGCCGGCAGCGACAAGTTTGGCGAGAACGACGCTTACGTGTCCTCGTTGCGGGCTCGGGCGCGGCAGCTCTCCCTGGGCGAAGACGCCCTCAAGGTCTTGAGCGAGCGGGAAGACATTCCCGAGTTGATGGCCGCCGCGGATGTCTTCGTCTCATGCAGCGAGCATGAGCCTTTCGGGCGGGTCCTGGCCGAGGCCGGCGCCGCGGGCCTGCCGGTCGTCTCCACGCGCTCAGGGGGGAAGGCGGAGATTATCGAGGACAACGTCACCGGAATCCTCGCCGGCCAAGGCGATGTTGAAGCGCTGGCCGCGGCTTGCACGCGGCTCCTGGCCGACCCGGGGCTGTGCCGGCAGATGGGCGGCGCGGCGCGGGAGCGCGTCAAGGCCCTTTTCGATGTCAAGCGCACGGCCGGCCAACTGGCCGCGCTCTACGAAAGCCTCCTCAAGCCGCAGGCAGCGGCGCGGGTGTAACGCAGGCGTCCCGCCTGCACGGGCGGGCGGGACGCCCGCGGTACGTAGCGCGGACGTGAGTGAGTGGGACATGAATACCGAGAAGAAGCTCGACATCGTCAAGTTCCTCCAGGCCGCCTTGGACCGCGGCGCAAGCGACATCATTTTCACTGCCGGGATGGCGCCCAGCGTGCGGCTCAACGGCGCCATTGTGCAGTTCGACTATCCGCCGCTTAAGCCCGAGCAAACGGCCAATCTGGTCTACAGCGTCCTCAACCAGGACCAGATTGCGCGCTTCGAGCGCGAATGGGAATTGGACTTCTCCGTGCAGTACAGGGACGAAGCGCGCTTTCGCGGCAACGCTTACCGGCAGAAGGGCGCGGTGGCCGCGGTTTTCCGTGTTATTCCCCGCACCATCCCGACCATCGAGCAACTGGGCCTGCCGGCGGTCCTGGGCGAACTGTGCCTGCAGGCCCAGGGCCTGCTGCTCTTCACCGGTCCCACGGGCCACGGCAAATCCACCACGCAGGCCGCACTGATCCAGCTCATCAACAAAACGCGCGCCTGCCACATCGTCACGATCGAGGATCCGGTGGAGTTCCTCCATACGTCCGACAAATCCATCATTGACCAGCGCGACGTGGGGGAGGATACGCTCTCTTTCGCCGCGGGGCTCAAGCACGTGCTCCGCCAGGCGCCCGATGTGATCCAGATAGGCGAACTGCGCGATCTGGAGAGCATGGCCGTGGCGCTCACCGCCGCGGAGACGGGCCACCTGGTCATGGGCACGCTGCACACCAACTCCGCCACCCAGGCCCTGGACCGCATCATTGACGTCTTCCCCGGACATCAGCAGAACCAGGTGCGGACGCAACTGAGCTTCTGCCTGCTCGCGGTCATCTCCCAGCGCCTGGTGCAGCGCGCGAACGGCCCGGGGCTGGTTCCGGCCGTCGAGGTGCTGCGCAATCTGCCCAGCGTGTCCAACTTGATCCGCCAGGGCAAGACCGAGCAACTCGCAAGCATCATCGAAACACAGGGCCGCGCCGGCATGCAGAGCATGGACGCGGCACTGAAGGACCTGCTTACCCGCGGCCTGATCTCCAGGGAAGACGCTCTGCGCTTCGCTGCCCATCCGCAAACGTTCGGGTAGAGCGGGGTTCGTGGAGCGGGGTTCGTGGTGAGACATGCGGGCTAA
Source organism: Planctomycetota bacterium (assembly GCA_050010835.1). Lineage (GTDB taxonomy): Bacteria > Planctomycetota > SZUA-567 > H5-PLA8 > H5-PLA8 > JAPLOD01. The sequence continues at coordinate 11,943 of JBEKKG010000061.1, read as the reverse complement.
CGAAGACTCAGCGGCGGGGCCGCCCATGCCGTGGTTCGTGCGCGGCGATATTGACGGCTTTTTCGGGCTGGCGTTGGACAACTTCGTCCAGTTGCTGCTAATCGCCAGCCTGTGCAGCGTCGTACTTGGCTTTCCTCACGAATTGCTCTACGGGCGCGTGCTGCCAGGGGCCGCCGTTTCAATCCTGGTGGGCAATCTTTTCTATGCCTGGCAGGCGCGGCGATTGTCGCGCGCCACGGGACGGCGGGACATCTGCGCGCTGCCTTATGGGATCAACACCCCCGTGCTGATCGCCTACGTTTTCCTGGTGATGTTGCCCGCCAAACTGGCGGCCCTCAATGCGGGCAGTTCCCCGGAGGAAGCGGCCCGGATCGCCTGGCAGGCGGGGCTGGTTGCCTGCGTCGGTTCCGGGCTGATCGAGAGCGCCGGCGCATTCGTGGCCGAGCGCATCCGGAGGTCCAGTCCGCGGGCCGCGCTCCTTTCGACGCTCGCCGGCATAGCTCTGGGCTTCATCTCGCTCGGGTTTCTTTTTCGCACGTTTGCGCATCCGGTGGTGGGCTTGACGACTTTGGGCGTCGTCATGCTGGTCTATTTTGGCCGCGTGCGCTTCAAGGGCGGCCTGCCTGGGGGCCTGGTGGCGGTGGCAGTGGGGACCGCCTTGGCGTGGGCCACGGGGCTCGCGCCGGTTGGTGACGGCCAGCAGTTGCACGGCGCGCATTTCTATCCTCCCGTGCCAGTCGTCGGGGACCTGCTGGAAGCGTTGCGCGGCAAGTACATGCTCCAGTATCTCTCCGTCATCGTGCCGATGGGGCTCTTCAACGTCGTCGGCTCTTTGCAGAACATCGAGTCGGCTGAGGCGGCCGGGGATCTGTATCCGACGCGCCCCTCTTTGCTCGCCAACGGCATCGGCACCTTGTGCGCCGCGCTTTTCGGCTCCTGCTTCCCGACCACGCTCTACATCGGCCACCCCGGCTGGAAGGCGCTGGGGGCGCGCGCCGGCTACTCCGTTCTGAACGGCGCTGCGATGACGATTCTGTGCCTTTCGGGGGCCTTGGCGTACGCGGCTTGGGCCGTGCCGATTGACGCCGGCATGGCCATTGTGCTTTGGATCGGCATTGTCATTGCCGCCCAGGCCTTCCAAGCCGTGCCGCGCGCACACGCCCCGGCCGTGGTGCTGGGCATCCTGCCCGGCGTGGCCGCCTGGGGCGCCTTGATGCTCAAGGAAGGCCTGCGCGCCGGCGGCTACGGCAGCCCCGGCAAGGAGTTCTCCCCGGCGCTGCTGGCCATCTTTGAGCAGAAGGACCTGTGGGCGCACGGCGCCTTCGCGCTGGAACAAGGCTTCATCTTCACCGCTATGGTGCTCGCGGCGGCTGCCGTCTACGTCATCGAACGGAGATTCCACATCGCGGCGTTGTGGTGCGCCATCGGCGCGCTGCTGTCCGTCTGCGGACTGATGCACTCCTACCGCTGGACCCAGGCGGACACCGTGGTCTCGCTCGTGCCCGCGTGGCCCTGGGCCATCGGCTATGCCGTTATGGCCGTGGTCTTCGTGCTGGCCCGCTGGGCCACGGAAGAAGGCGAAGGCCACTGACGATTGTGGACTTCGGATTTTCGGTATAGCACAGGCGCAATCCAGAGGATTGCGCCACAGTCACGCTTTTGTGGCCTGCACCACGGAATTCATGCCGGGATCAGCGTGCCACAGTTTCGCCGGGCCGAAGCCGGCCTGGCGCAGGTCTTCATCCAGTTCCGCCAGCGTAAAGGTTCCGCCGCCGGGCGTGTGGACCAGCATGTTGATGGCAAACAGTGCTCCGGCGCGCGGCGCGGTTCTGGAGGGCTCCATCACCATATCCCGGATCACGATCCGCCCGCCGGCCACAAGCGCGGCTTGGACCTTGGCAAACAAGGCACGGTTCTGTGCGCGCGAGTTCTGATGAGCGATCGCGCTGACCCAGGCGAAGTCCGCGCCCGCCGGCAGCGGGTCGGCGTAGAAGTCGCCGGCAACCAGTGTCACGCGGCCGCTGCAGCCCGCCTGCGCCATGCGCCTGGCCGCGTGGGGAATCGCATCCGGCAGGTCGAACAAGGTTGCGCGCGCGCCGGGCACAGCACGCAGGAACGCCAGCGTCCAGGTCCCCGAAGCGCCGCCCACGTCCAGCAGATGTGCGAACTGCAAGGGCTGAAGCCGCGCCACCAGCTCCGGCGCGACTGGCGCGGAGACGTTGTCCATGGCCTGGATGAACGCCGCCCGGTCCGCTGCGGCTCCCTGGATGCTTGGCCGCCGTTCGGCCGGCCGGCCCTGCTGCACTATCTGCGCCAGTTCGGACCAGCCGCGCAGACAGTTCATCTGGTGCCTCAACATGGGCACAAAACTTTGCGGTGAAGACTCCGTGAGAACGGGAGCAAGTTCCTGCGGCAGGCGGTAGCCACCGCTTTCCTTGGAAAGCAATTCGAGCGCTGCCAGCGCGTCGAGCAACGCCGCAGTGCCGCGCGCGTCGGTGTGCAGCCTCCGCGCCAGTTCCGGCGCCGCCAGCGCTTCCTGCCCTAAAACGCCGAAGACGTCCAACTCGACGGCCGCTCCCAGCACGCAAGCGGGCTGGTAGGCGGTCATCAGAGCCATGACCTGCTCAATTCTATCGCGAAGGCTTTTCGTGGGCATGATCAGGGGGGCCTTTGGAGTGTGGCCCCGATGCATCGGGGCCGCTTTTGGACTGCGGAGGCTTTTCGTGGGCATGATCAGGACGCCGGAGTGGAGTTGGCCACGGCGCAGTACCGGCTTGAATCGCGCGCGACTGCCTGTGGCTGTTCGCGCAAGGACGACAGGATGGCAGCAGCCTGCTCGCGCACGTGCTCCTTGGGACTTTGCAGGGCTTCCGATAAGAAGTGAATGGCGGGTGCGCCCATTTCCTTTAGAGCCAAGGCGGCGCAGTCACGCGTGCAGCCTTCCTCCTCGCCCAGCAGTTCGATCAAAATCGGCGCGGCCTCAGCCCCGTAAGTGGCGAGTCTCCGTGCGGCAAATACGCGCACCCCCTCGCGGCGGTCATTAAACGCGCTCAGGTGCAGAAGAATGCCGCTATTCAAGCCCATGTCCTCTTGTCACAGACAATCCCCGGGTCACTGCACGTTGTGAGGTAGCAATTGGCGTTCCTAATCGCCGGCAAGTGTGAAGCTATTGGGGACCTAACGAGGTTGTCCATAGGTATATTGACAGAACATTTCCTCTGGTGCAGCGAAAGACGACTCCGCCGACGGGATTGTCTGTAGCGAATTAGGGTGTTGATTAGTATACAATATGCACCATTGGTTTTATATCGCGATGCAGAATGTGACAGCATGTAAATAGTAACCAAGACATGTTGCGCGTGATTGTAATCCAGACATTAGACTTGGAGTGGCGTACGGTGATCGCCAAAAGCCCCAAGCCTCAAAGCCTCAAGCCTAATGCGTGAGCTTGCCTTTCCCTGTGATTTCGAGCACTTCAACGCTAAGGAAATGTGTGGGGCTCTGAGCACTGCCAATGCCGAGAGCGGCTTCGCGGCTTAACTTCCAAGGCCCGGCTTTGCCCTGCCAGACTTCCTTGAAGTCAGTCTTGTAATCAAGAACCTGCTCTTCGTCCAGGAAGGCCCGGAGGCAGTCGTTGCGGACCTGGACGGTGCACGAGTGCTTTTCGCCAAGCTTGGGCCAGCTAAGGCCCCGCTTGACTGTCGTATCGTTCTTGTCGTAGACCTGGCCGCCGACAGACTCGATGCCGCACACGGTGCCGCCGCTGCCACCCATCACCCAGGCGAAAGAGCGGCCGGCTTTGGACAGGATCAGCACAATCTCATCTTCACCGGCGAAGCGGCTGAAGGTCATGCGCACGTCATACTCTTCAGGCGGCTGATAAGGCAGTTCGAGCCGCGCATTTTTATGCTTGTCGGAGAACAGTTTGCCGGCTTGCAGCCTCCAGTTGCCCGCAATGGCATCCCGTGCGGGATTCGCATAAGGCAAGACGTTGACCGCCTTGGCCCACGAGGCCTCCGTCGGCGCATCCAGCTTGGCAGCCGAAGCAGCCGGCTTGGGCGCCGAGGCATCCGGCTTGGCCGCCGGCGCAGCCGCGGCATTTGCGGCCTGGTCCGGTTTGGTGACGGCCACTTTGTCGAACATAGAAGTATTCAGAACCCCCGTGTAGTACGAAGTCACCGCCAAGCCGATGTATGCGGTCTGCGACATCAGAAATGTTGCCGTTCCGATCGGCCGCCACGTGGCGCCATCCCCGGAAATCAACCCGGTAAACGTGTTCCCGGATCTGACCAGACGCACCCAGGAGGGCGCCGTCCCGGGCAAACTGGAGGATTTGCTGACGCCGCCGCTGCTGGCGCGTTCCTGAAAAAGCACGCCCTTGCCCGAGGACACAGCCACGGTCAAGTGTTTGGAGTCCGGCGTCAGCGTCTCACGGATCATGACCCCCGCTCTAGCCGACAGATGTGTAGCTTCGACCCCGGCAACTTGGGCCGTGATTTCACCGTCTCCCTCCAAAGGCTGATACACGTACAGGAACGAATCTGCGTTGCCACCGATGTCAGCGCCGGCGGCTTTTACCGTGATGATTCCGGCCCTCTCTGTGAAGCTGCCCTTGGCGGTGGCTTTTCCTATGTCCAGGCTCTTCCAGGCCTCTTTGACGGCCTGTGGGGCCTCGGCTTCGGTCTTAGCCTGGGGTTTCGGTTCAGGTGTGGTTTCGGTGCGAGGTTGCGGGTTCATCTCGGCCTCGATGGCGGCGAGGCGCTCATCCAGCAGGGCGCTCTTGTCCGCCAGCGTCTTTGTGCCCTTGAACCCGGTTTTGAAGGCCAGATATGCGGGTTGGGCTGCTTCATACTTCTTCTTGGCGAACAAGCCCTCGGCATCCTCCCAGGCTTTGGCAGCGAGCGCCTCCTTGGCGTCCAAGTCGAGCGCGCCTTGCAGCGCCTCGGCCTTGTCCGCCGCTGTTTTGGCGATGGGCTCGTATTTGAAGCGTGCAGCCGCCGTGTATTCCTTCAAGGCCGCTTGGCGGTCGCCGGCTGTCTCCAGGCCGGCGGCGTGTTGCAGCAACGCATTCCCGTCGGCAGTAGCTTTGGCCCGCAAGTCCGCGATTGCGGTTTGGATATGCTCTTTGCCCGCGCCGTGCTGGGATTGCGGGGGGAAGGAATCGAGCAGCGCCAGGGCTGCGTGGTATTCCCCTTTGGCGGCTTGGTCCTTGGATTTTGTGAGCGCGTCGCTGATGGCTTTCGCCTCCGCGGCTTCGAACTTGCCATCCAAGGCCAGAAGTTTGGTCCCCGCCTCGGCTCCTTGGCGCCGCCCGGTGCCGGCTCTCTTGACATCTGTCCAGGCCTGGTACTGCGCCTCCAGATCGTCGGGCCGTGCCTTCTCGACGTTCAGGGCTGCGGCCACCAGTTCATCCAGTTGCTGCCGGACCGGATCGGTGGGGCTATTTTCCGGCTGAGCCCCCGTCTTGCCCGGTTGGGCCACAGCCTTTGGAGTGGCCGCGTCCGGACCGCGGACGGGGTTGTCATTCTTGGTCAAAAAGAAAAGGACCAGGATGACACAGAGCACCGCCCCACCGATGGCGGCTCCCACGGGAACAGGCGTTCCGGAACCCACCCGCTTGCCCCGCCGGCCCAACGGACGGCGCTTGGGCGCGGTCCTGCCTTTGGCGGCGGCGTGGTGAGCCTGGGCCGCGTCGTCATCTTCAGGCTCGGCCTCGCCGGCGGCAGGAGACTTCTGTTCGTCAATGAGGGTTTGAAAATCCTCGGCCAAAGCCGCGGCGCTTTCGCATCTATCCTGCGGTTTCTTTGCCAGGAGCTGCAGCAGGAGCGCGCAGAACTCTTCCGGCAAAGCGGGATTCAGCTTCTTCGGGTCCGGCGGCTTGGCCTGCACGTGCTGCGTCATGATCTCCACGGCGCTTGCGCCCGTGAAGGGCGGCTGGCCGGTGGCCAGGTGGAACAGCGTCGCGCCCAGCGCATACAGATCGCAGGCCGGCGTGAGCTCCCGGACTCCGCGCGCTTGCTCCGGCGAGGTATACAAGGGCGTGCCAATGGCGATGCCTGCTTGCGTCAAGGAAGCGTCTTCGTGCACCAGGCGCGCCAGTCCCAGGTCCATGACCTTGACCAGCAGCCCTTCGCCGGCTGGCAACAGCATCAGGTTTTCGGGCTTGATGTCGCGGTGCAGCAAGCTCTTGCGGTGTGCGTGGGCGAGTGCCAGGGCCGTCTGCCGGCCTATCTCCAGCACATCCATCAGCGGCAGCGGCCCCGACCGCTCCAGGCGCTGGCGCGCGGTCTCGCCCTCCAGGAGCTCCATTGCGAAGTAGTGCAGGCCTTGCGTTTCACCCACAGCGATGGCGCGCACTATGTTGGGATGGTTCAACGCCGCGGCGGCCTTGGCCTCACGCCTGAAGCGTTCAATGAACACGGGGTCCTTGGCCACCTTGGGTGAAAGCACTTTGACGGCCACAAGCCGGTTCAAAGACTTCTGCGTGGCCTTGAAAACGGTGCCCATGCCGCCTTCGCCGACACGTTCCAGCAGCGTGAAATCGCCGATTTCCTTGTTCAGTACTTGGGGAGGCGCCGTTCTGCTCGACTCCCCGCTCGGCCCGTTTGCCATAGTCCCTCCTCGGACTTTGGAGTGCGGCGCCTTGGCGCCGCTTCTTTCATACCACTGGACTGGCCTGCTTTCAAGCCAAGTAGGACAACCTTTCCAGGCTGTCCGGACAGGCTGGAAAGCCTGTCCTGCCATCCGGGGCTCCGTTCAATCCAAAATCCAAAATCCAAAATCCAAAATCGTTAGGGCTTGACCGGCAACAGCCCTGACGTTACAACGATTGAGAGTAACGAACCATGCACAAAATAATCAAAAGCCCAACTGGAGCCGGACTGCTATGTTGCGGATGACGGGGAGCAGCGTTCAATCTCCATTCCTGGGAGCGCCGGCGTCCCGCCGGCCGAGATGCTCCGCGGCCTGGCTTGCCGTGGCTTGGCTGCTGCATTTCTGGGCCGGCGCTCAACTCCGCGCCGGCGAAGCGGCTTTGCAGACTGAGCTGAAGGTACTCGGCCCGGCCGTATCCATCTCTGCCCCGCTGGGGTTGCGTTATCGTCCCGGCATGGCCTTTCCCTTGCAAGTGCGCGTCCACAATCCTGGGCCGGCCTTCCGCGGCGAGCTGTTCCTCACGGAAGGCAGAAACGGCCCGCGTTACGGCTTCTCCGGCGGGCTGGACTTCCCGGCCCACACCGCCCGCGTCTTCACCCTGCCTGTCCGCGCCCCCACCGTGGCTGCGAATCTGGAACTGGTGCTCAGAGAGTTGAGCGCCGCCGGAGCTGAGCAGCAGGGACAGCCCGGCCTGCGGCCCGCCCAGGCCGGGAGCGTTGGACCGATGCGTTTCCAGGCTTCCTTGGCGCGCGTGCTGAAACCCCTTCCTCCGGACGCGCGCATCATCGTGAGCTGCGGCGCCCGCACGCCGCTGTCCTTCGGCCCCCAGGAGGAAGTGGCGGAGTTCAGCGCCCGCGAACTCCCTGACGAAGAGTGGTGGTACGAGAATGTGGACTTGGTTGTCTTGGGCGACGGCTCGTTCAAGGACGCCCCGCCGGCCGCCCAACTGGCGCTGCGCTTGTGGCTCCTCGGCGGGGGCAGGCTGTTCATTGCTTCCCAGGAAGCCTTGTCCGCGGCCATCGGCGCGCAGCTCCTGCCTTTGGACGCCCAGGCCGCCGCCGGAGTCATTGGCGCCGACCTGGGTTGGTGGGAGGAACACGCCGGCCTGAAGCCCGATGGCATTCTCGCGCAGAAAAATAACCGGCCCGTTTACATTGCCTTGCCCCTCGGCTTCGGCGAGACCGCGCTGCTCTTCCCGGCCACCAGCGCCGAGGACGCCAGGGAATACGGCGCCGCGGTAGCCAACCACCCGCTGCTGCAACGGGCGCGCGACAGGTTCCCCGATGTGCGCGTGCAGCCGGACCGCTTCACGGCTTTCGCGCCGGGGACGGCCAGCCCCGCGCTGCGCAGCGCCGCCGCGCTTTGGATTCTCCTTGGCGCGGTGGCCTTCTGCCTGGGCCTGGCACTGGCTTACAGCAGCCGCTCCCGCCTGGTCGCAGTGGGCTGGCCGCTGGCGGTCGCGGCGCTTCTGGCAGTGCTGCTGGTCAGGTGGTTTCCCGAACGCGCTCTGGCGGTCTCGCGCCTGCAGCTCGTGCGGCAAGCGGCCGACGCGCGCGCGGTGGTGACGGATGAGTGGGCTTTGGTCGAGGCCTTCAATGAGCCGGCCTCCATTGCGGTCACGGGCCTGGCCACTCCGCTTTACGCGGACACGTCCGAGCTGAACAGCACGCAAGCCGATTTGGCCTGGGGCGGCGCACAACCGCAGCTTCAGACCGTGGTCCAGCCGGACAGGCCGGCGCTCTTTACCGCAGCGAAGGTCGAGTTGCCCAGCGAATGCGATGCAGTTTTCCCCACGTTGCCCGCCGGCCTCTTGCGCTGCCGGGGGCAGGACATACAGCTCCGCCTTCCGGATGCGGCTACCGGCAGCGGCCTGCGGTTCCGTAACGCAATCTGGGCCAGGGCCGACGGCGCCCTGTGCTGGTTGAAAGACGTGGACGCGGGCGGGAGCTTTGAGCTGGCGTCTTATGAGGACGCGCTCTCTCACGTGCGCAAGCCGCGCGACGCCGGTTACGGCGGCGCGCTCGGCCAAGCCCACGCCGAAGCGCTGAAGTGGGCGGCGCAGGCAGTGCAACGCGGCCGGCGCGAGACGATCATCTTCTGGGAGCAGGTTCCGGGCGAAAACAGCGGCCGTATCGAGCTTGGACCGCCCGCGCCCAACGCCGGCACTCTGTTTCGCATCCTGGCTGTGGAGACACACAGATGATTTTCGATTGCCGATTTTCGATTTTCGATTTGAAATCCGAAATCGAAAATCGTAATCCGTAATCCGAAAATGTTGATTATCCCGGCAGTTGACATCAAGGATGGCAAAGCCGTCCGGCTCAGGCAGGGCTTGGCTGAGCAGCAAACGGTTTACGACGCCGACCCGGTACATGCGGCGCGGCGCTGGGCGGAGGCCGGCGCGAAGCGCATACACGTGGTGGACCTGGACGGCGCCTTTGAGGGGCAGCCGCGCAACCGCGAACTGACGCTGGCCATCCTGCGCGCGCTCCGTCCCCCGTCGCAGGGCACCGCCCGGCGCATTGAGATCGAGATCGGCGGCGGCCTGCGGGACGCCGCGGCCGTCTCCGCCTTCCTCGACGCCGGCGCGGCGCGTTGCGTCCTCGGCACCAAGGCCCTTGATGACCGCGCCTTCCTCACGGACCTGGCCGCGCGCTATCCCGGCCGGATCAACGCCGGCCTCGACGCCCGGGACGGCAGGCTGGTCACGCAAGGCTGGGTGCAGCAGAGTGCCACGCTGGCCACGGACCTGGTGCGCTCTCTGGCCGGTTTGCCGCTGGGCGAAGTGATATACACGGACATAGAACGCGACGGCATGTTGAGCGGGCCGAACTTGAAGCGCTTGGAAGAGATGAAGAAAGCCTCGCCCTTCCCTCTGATTGCCTCGGGCGGCATCAGCGCGCTCGACCATGTCCGCGCTTGCCGCGCCTTGGGGTGCTTTGGCGCCATCGTCGGCAAGGCCTTTTATGACGGCGCGCTGGAGATCCGGGAGGCTATGGCGGCGGCGGGGGACGCGTGAACCGCAACAGAATTGAAAATTGCAAATTGATAATTGCAAATTGCGCAAGCGTTCGGTCCGAGCCGCGACCGTGAGGGAGCGGTTTCATAATTCCCATCCTTCCCGTTCTTCCCATACCAGGTTGCGTGAAAACTCCTTTTACGGCGGCAGCGGCACCTTGCACGACCCTGGCACCAGCACCAGCCGCGGACGATACGATTCGTCGTAGATATGCGCGGCCGTTTCGGGCCGCGCCGCGGGGACACTGGCACTGGCCGCTGGGGCGGACGCCAACTCGATTCCCGACTGCGCCGCCTGAGCAGCCGCGCTGAAATCCACGCCGGCTGCGATAGCTACGCCGCCGGAAGGATGCAGCGCCTCCACATCCGCGCCGTTCCACGCGGAGGTGACGGCCGGCTCGGACGCCTGCTGGTCTGCTGCCGTGTCCACAGGCGCTGGTTCCACTTTGGCTTCGACTGCAACTGGTGGTGGGGATTCGGCTGCCGGCTCGGCCGCTTGCTGCTCGGCTACCGTGTCCACAGGCGCAGGCGCCGGTTCTTCCTTTGCTTCAACCTCAGTAGAGCGCTCCTCGCCCCTCGTCCCTCGTCCCTCGCCCCTCGCCCCTCGCCCCTCGCCCCTAGCCGCCAGCCGCGCCGCGCACTCGCTGGCCAGGCAGCCGCTTTCCATCTCCAGCACCTCGTCGCAGAGCGCGAAGTAGGCTTTGGCCGCCGGACAATCGGGATCGAAGTGTACCACGGGCACGCCGTCTTTCTGGCTTTCGGCGACTTTGATATTCTGCTTGACCATGACATTGAACAAGTGCGGGCGCAAGCGTTCGTCCTGGCGCAGCGTTTCCAGCGTCACGCGCGAGACGTTGGTGCGGCTATCCAGCATGGTCACCAGCACGCCGGCCAGTTTCAGGGCGGGATTCATCGCCTCTCGCACCATCGCGACCACTTCAAATAGCTTGCCCAGCCCTTCCAGCGCAAACGGATGAGCCTGCAGCGGCACCAGCACCTCGCCCGCGGCAGCCATAGCATTGACCGTCAGCAGCGACAGGCTGGGCTGGCAGTCAATCAGCAGGTAATCGTAGTTGTTGCGGATGGGTTCGAGGGCCTTGGCCAGCCGCATTTCGCGGCCGATCATGGAAAGCATTTCGATCTCGGCGCCGGAGAGGTCAATGTGGCTGGGGAGCAGTTCCAGCCGGTCCCACTGCGTGGGCAAAATGAGTTTTGCGGGATCGGGCTTGGGGCTGGTCAGGAGTTCGTAGACCGAGACGCTCAGGTCCGGCGCGCGCTTGCCCAGGCCCAGCGTGAGGTTGGCTTGGGGGTCGAGGTCCACCAGCAAGACGCGCTTGCCGCGCAACGCCAGCGCGGCGCCGAGATTGAGCGCCGTGGTCGTTTTGCCCACTCCGCCCTTCTGATTCATGATGGCTATGACGCGAGACATTAACTTACGTGCTCCCTTCAGGCCCGCTGGTCTTGTGCCACGGATATGCCGCCGCAACTCGGCGGCTTATCCGTGCTACCCGCTGGCACGGATGAGGCCGGGGGATTCCGGGGACACGATCCCGATTTCCAAACAGCCGGAAATCGGGTCATGTCCCCGGAATCCGGCCACATCCGTGGCACAAGTCCGGTAACGCACAACTAAAGCCTACTGCCTGATGCCTGCATTGGCAATTCGCGTTGCGGACAGTTACCATCAACCCGCGGTGGTGTTCCGGAGACGGGTGGCGATGAAAAGTACCAGGGCATGGATTCTGGCGGGGGTGTTGTGCATGGCTAACGCATGGGCGGAGTCTTTTCCCGAGGTGGCGCAACTTCCGGCGCAGGCCGGATTGCCCGATATGCTGGTGCTGCTGAACGGGGAGAAAGTGACTTCAAAAGAGCAATGGGTCCAGAAACGGCGTCCGGAAATCGAGGCGCTCTTCAAGCACTACATGTACGGCTTCCCGCCGCCCGCACCGGAGAAAATTCAGGCGACGCTCGAGCGCGAAGACAAGCAGTGCCTCGGCGGCAAGGCCACGAAGAAGGAAGTGGCCATCGCCTACGGCCCGCCGGGCGCGCCCGCAATCCATCTGCTCCTGGTGCTGCCCAACGAACGCAAGCGGCCGGCGCCGGTTTTCACAGGCCCGAATTTCAACGGCAACTTCATGGCGCTGAACGACCCGGCCATTCCCTTGCCGCAAATCTGGATGCCCAACAACGCTTCCATCGTCAAGAACAACCGCGCCACCGAAGCAGGGCGCGGGAAAGAGGTGGACGTCTGGAACATCGAGCTGGCCGTGG